>JAGAUM010000075.1 GCA_017620795.1 Clostridia bacterium | reverse complement strand
TTGCCCACACTGCCCGTAATGCCTACCACAGGGATGTCAAGTTGTTTGCGTGCAAACAGAGCCAAATCCTGCAACCCCTTTAAGGTGTCATCGACCAGGATGCAAGTGCCGTCACAGGGCTTGGAGCACAGGCTGGCAACCGCACCTTTTGAAAAGGCGGTCTCGATATAGTCATGTCCGTCAAATCGCTCCCCCACCAAAGGGACGAAGAGCTTGCCCTTGCAGTCCTCACGGGTGTCGGTGGTGACGCCGTTAAAGGTCAGAGACGGGTCGCCCCATAGGAGCTTGCCGGACACTGCAGTTAAAAGTTGTTGAATGGTGAATTCCATTTTAAGCCTCCAGTAGTTGCGAAATCACTTCCCGCTCATCATAGTGGATGGTGCCGTCTTTTAGGGTTTGATAGGTCTCATGACCCTTTCCTGCCAAGACCACCACATCCCCTTCTTTGGCATGTCGGATGGCATAGGCAATGGCGTCGGTGCGGTCGGGAAGGACTACCGCCTTGCTCTTGTCGCCAATGCCGACTAAGATTTCTTCAATAATGGCTTCGGGGTCTTCCGAACGGGGGTTATCGGAGGTGACAATCAGCCGATCCGCCAACGCCTCTGCCATGGCGCCCATCTTCGGACGCTTGGTGCGGTCACGGTCGCCACCGCAACCGAACAACACCCATAATTGGTTCTTGGTAAACTCCCGAGCAGTGGTTAAGATTTTCTCAATCCCGTCGGGGGTGTGTGCATAGTCAATCAGTAAAGTAAAGGGCAAATCAGTCTTAACCACTTCTGCACGGCCCGAAACGCCCGAAATGGCGCCCAAGCCACGGACAATTGCCTCGTCACTGCACCCCAGACCTTTGGCAAGGGCAATGGCGAGCAACGCATTATACACCGAAAACCGCCCCGGCACTGCCAGAGAAATGGCCATGTCGCCCACTTTGAAGCGAACGCCACTGGGCTCGTTTACAATCTCGGTGGCGCGCAGGTCACCCTGCTCGATTCCGAAAGAAGCGGTGTTGGAAAAGCCTTCAAGCATCCGACAAACAGTAGCATCGTCCGCGTTATAGACCTTGTAGTCGCTCATGGTAAAGAGGCGTTTTTTAGCCTCCGCATAGGCGTCCATTGTCTTGTGATAGTCCAGGTGGTCCTGGGACAGGTTGGTAATTGCCGCCGCCGTAAAATGGGTGTCCGCGCGGTGCTGATCTAAAGCATGGGAGGAAATCTCCATGACCACGTCCTCGGCACCCATGTCCGCCATCTTGCGGAAAAGCTGAAAGAGGCTGATACTGTCAGGGGTGGTGTGGGTGGACGGAAGCTCGGTCTCCCCGATTAAGTTATGATTGGTGCCGATTAAGCCGACCTTGCGACCCTCGGCCTCTAAAATCGATTTTAAGAAGTGGGTGGAGCTGGTCTTGCCGTTGGTGCCTGTAACACCGATTAAGCGGAAGCTCTTTTCGGGATGACCCAAGAATGCCGAAATAATCGACGGCAGGGCTTTTCGGGTGTTTTCGACCACTACCACAGGGACTGAAGCCTCCAGCTCATGCTCTGCAACCAAGGCGACTGCCCCTTGCTCTACGGCTTTTTGGGCGAACTGGTGACCGTCAACCTTCACCCCCGAAATGCACACAAAGAGACTGCCCTGTTGCACCTGGCGAGAGTCTACAACAACGCTCTTGATTTCGGTTTCATAGGAACATGGCAAAAGCTGACAAAGTTTCATACCCATTACTCCTGTTCTAAGCTTCTGAATTCTACGGTTACGATACTGCCCACCGCCACCTCGGTACCTGCGACAGGGCTCTGGGACATGGCATAGAATGCCCCTTCCCCGGTGTTGCCTGTCATGCGGAGGTTCAACTTGGCATTGGTCAATATCGTGTTACACTCTAATGCGGATTTCTGGGACAGGTCAGGGACGACTGTCATTTCCGCGTCTTGCTCCTCGGTATAGAGGTGTACCGCGCCACCTTGGCGAATCAGTGCCATGGGGGGCGGACTCTGGGCGACCACCGTCCCCCCTTCCCCATGGACGATGTACGAAAATCCGCTTTCGTCCAGTGCGGTCTTGGCGGCGGCAAGCTCCAGTCCCTTTACATCGGGGACGGAAAATTCCTGCACCTCGGTGGTTTCGTTATAATCAGGCTCGACGCCCAGATAGTTCAAAGAATCGTCCAAAATCCGTGCCACAACAGGAGCGGCTAAATAGCCACCCGACTTGACCTCGGTCTGGGGTTCGTCTAAAATGACCAGACAACAGAGCTGAGGGTCATCGGCAGGGGCAAAGCCAATGAACGAGGCAATACGCTTCTCGGTACCACGGGGGTTTTTCTCGGAAGTACCCGTTTTGCCTGCTACATGATAGCCCTTGACAAAGCCGTTTTTACCCGTACCCTCGGAAACAACCGACTCTAAAATCGAGCATAAGGTGTCGGAGGTGGATTTGGAAATAACCTGACGGAGGGTCAGGGTCTCAACCACTTCGGTAACGTTGCCGTCGGGGTCGCGGAATTCCTTGACCAGATGAGGGCGGACCAAGTTTCCGCCGTTGGCGACCGCCGAGACGGCGCGCATCAACTGCAAGGGGGTGACCTGAAAACCTTGACCGAAGGAGGAGGTCGCCATGTCAACTTCCCCGAAGTTCTGGTAGAAGATGCCATTCTGCTCGCCATTTAACTCGATGCCTGTGGTTTCAAAGAAGCCAAAGGACTTGATGTACTTTTTAAAGAGTTCAGGACCCAGCCGTTCTGCCAGCTCCATGACCACGATATTACAGGAGTTCTGAATGCCCTCGCGGAAAGTCTGGGCGCCATGGCCTGCGCGGTTGTGACAGTGGATATCCCAACTGCCTACCTTCTTGACACCGCCACAGTAGAAGTGGTCTGCTTCGGAGACCAACCCCTCCTCCAGTGCCGCGGCGGCAGTGATGATTTTGAAGGTAGAACCGGGCTCGTAACTGTCCTGAACCGCCTTGTTCCGCCACTTGGGCTGCATGATACTGTTCCAGGTCTTGCTATATTCTTCGCCCTCCAAAGGCTTTAGGATTTCCTTTTCCTCGTCGGTCAGGTAGAAGGGGTCGTTCAAGTCAAAGGTGCCTTCTACTGCCATGGCTAAAATTTCCCCCGTTTTGGGGTCCATGACAATACAAGCCGCACCCTCAGCAGGCTCACATTCCACATAGGCTTGGCTTAGGTGCTTTTCAGCAAAGAGCTGAATGACCTCGTCTAAAGTCAGGACCACATCCTCCCCTGCTTTGGGGTCGATGCGACGCTCGTACTGGAAGGGCATTTCCTCCCCTGCGGCGTTCTTGGCAGAAACTACGCGCCCAGGCTCGCCCAACAGGCGGTCGTTTAAGACCATCTCGATACCTGCAAGACCGGTATTATCCGTGCCTGTAAAGCCAATGACATGGGCAGCAAAGGAGCCTAAAGGGTACATCCGCTTGGTATCCTCGTCTAAATGGATGCCCTTGATGTCCGCTTCGTCAATATAGGCGCGGACGGCTTGCGCCATGTCCTTGTCGATACGACGCTTGATGATTTCATAGCTACTGTTTTTGTCAAACAGCGCCAACACGTCCTGCGGGTCCATTTCCAAAATCCCTGCCAGACGGGAAGCAACGACGGCATAGTTCTCGTTGTTGCGTACCTCCGACGGGGTGATAGAGACGGTCTCCACCGTGGTGGACACTGCCAGTTCTTTGCCGTTGCGGTCTAGAATTGAGCCACGGGGGGACTGAATCAGGCGGTCACGGGTCTGTTGCTCGGCAGCCTCGGCACGAAGCTGGTCACCGCGGACAAACTGCCACCAACCCACGCGGAAAAGCAAAATAACCGATAGCACAATTGCAATCGGTATCAGGATAACGGTTCTGGATTTTGTCTTGTATCCCATGTTCTTCCCCTCCAGTGGGCAAAAAGGCGAGGCTGTTTTCTGCCTCGCCACTATCTTGAGTGTATGTTTTGATTAACGCAAATATGCCAGTACACCGTTTGCCAAGCGGCTCAGCCACGCCGACGGCTCTTGGGCTCCGATGACCTCAGCATAGTCGGCGGAATTCATCGAGATGTAAGTAATCTGTGCTTTGGACGGACGGCTCATGCCCAGTTTCGTAATGGCAATCTCCTCTACCGTCTTTAAGTCGTAGCTTTGCTCGATGGCAAGCTCGGTCTGTTTGTTCTGACCTTGAAGCAGGGTCAGTTCCTTTTCCAGTGCGTTGACTTCCGCGTTGATGTCGGTCAAAACCGCGAACCGACAAGCCAAGCCGAAAGCAATCACAAACGCTGCAACGATGCCAAACGCAACACGTTTTTTCAATTTTGCTTGCGTTGCCTTGGCGGATTTTGCCGAGCGTTTCGGCGCTTGGGTCGTAGTAGGTTCAACTACTTCCAGCTGATATGCGCTACTTCCCCGTGTAGCCAATGCCATGTTGCGTTCCCCCTTAATTCTTCATAATCACACGCAGTTTTGCACTGTGTGCCCGATGATTTTGCTCTTGTTCTTCTGCCGTTGCAACAAACGGCTTTCTTGTAATCAAAGTGCCTTGTGCGACCCGCCCGCAAACGCAGACCGGAAGCTTTTTGGAGCAGGTGCAGCCAGTCGATAAGTCGGTAAACACCTGTTTCACCGCCCGATCCTCTAAAGAATGGAAGGTGATAATCGCCAATCGTCCGCCTGGTTTTAAGCAGGAGAACAGGTCATAAACAGCGTCCTTTAGGATTTCCAGCTCGCCGTTGACCTCAATACGAATGGCTTGGAAGGTACGTTTTGCAGGATGTCCGCTGGCGTTGCGCCGTGCTGCCGCAGGAAATGCCGATAAAATCAAGTCTGCAAGCTCGGTGGTGGTTGTAATTTCTCGCTCCTTGCGGGCTTGTACAATCCGCCGTGCAATGGCTCTTGCAAACCGCTCCTCGCCATAATCGGCAATGATGCGACTTAAGTCTCCTTCAGAATAGGTGTTGACCACCGTGTGTGCGGAAAGTGCCTGACGGCGGTCCATCCGCATATCCAAAGGTGCCTCCATCCGATAGCTGAATCCCCGTTCCCCCTCGTCTAATTGGTGAGAGGAAACACCCAAATCCAGCATGGCGCCGTCGATACCGTCGATTCCTAACTCCGAAAGCACCGACTTGGCGTTCTTAAAATTATCCCGAACCAACTTCACCCGCTCGGAGAATTCCGAGAGCCGTTGTCCTGCGGCGGTAATCGCCGCATCGTCACGGTCAATCCCCACAAGCGTTCCGCTTGTTAAGCGTCTGGCGACTTCGTATGCATGTCCGCCTCCGCCTAAGGTGCCGTCAACATAGACCCCGTCGGGTCGGATGTTTAAGTAGTTGATGGTTTCTTCTTTCAGTACCGAAATATGATTAAAGTCCATGATTATAAATCAAACTCCGCCATCTTGGCTTCTAACCGAGCCGACATTTCATCGGGGTCAGCAGCGACGTTGACCTTTTCTTCATACTTCGTGCGATCCCAAATCTCTGCGCGGGTGATGGTGCCTACAAAGACCACGTCCTTGACCAAATCGCCGTACTCACGCAAGCCATTTTGAATCAGCATACGTCCCTGCTTGTCCAACTCACAATCGCAAGCACGGGCGGTGAAGAACCGCACAATCTCACGGGCGTCGGGGTTGGACAGGGGCAGTCTCTTTAACTTGTCCGAGAACCGCTCCCACTCCTCCATGGAGTAAACATACAGGCATTGGTCAAAGCCCTTGGTAACGACAAAATGCCCACCCAAGTCCTCACGGAACTTGACGGGAACCGTTACACGGCCTTTGTTATCCAAACTATGTTGATATTCACCGATAAGCACTTTGCCTCACCTCCGCTCTGATTGGGTTTTTGGGATGTGTTTTTGCCACTGTTTGACACTTGGCTACACTTTTCCCCACCTTGACTATATTATAAAGG
>JAGAUM010000074.1 GCA_017620795.1 Clostridia bacterium | reverse complement strand
TATAAAAAGAAAAATTATTTTGGACTTCGTTTACGGTATGACCGCAAGAAAAGCAAAAGTTGCTCTCTTCAGGGATAATCTTTCCACATTGTTTGCAATACATTTAGTTTTCTCCTTTGTATAAATTGAAGGGCTTAGCAGAGGTTCAAACAGACTACGGTTTAATCGGTCGCGCTTTTGTTTTCTTTTGCAGTGGTAATAGATTTGACAAGCATTCTTCTTATAATGCCACATTCCTGCAAAAGATTTTTTGAAAGTTCCTCTGTGATGCAATTTGAGCCGACCAGCATTTCTACCCAATACTCTGTTTCTGCACATTCTTTTAGTGCAATGTGCAACTTGTTGATGAAGTCTGCTTTGCTTGAGGCATAGTTAGCTTCATGAATATTTGCACCGATAGAGGTTGAACTTCTTATGATTTGATTCACAAGAACGCCTTTGCCTTTACGAGTGTCAATTTCATCGCAAATCGCGATTATATGTAATGCCAAAGCTTTTGCTCTTGTTCTAAGTTCAGAGTCTTTCATAATCTTCTCCTTTGGTGAAGTTTTTGCTATCGCAAAAGTGAAGTTGTTATCACAGTGAAGTTTTGTCCTTCGTACAAAGTGAAGTTAAGTTTGTCACTGCACCGAATGGTGCAACTTCACTTGCAGAGTAAACTTTACTATCGAAGATAACTTCACTTGCCGTCAGGCAAACTTAGTTGTAGAAACTGTTCGTTCCAACAGAACGACAGTTTCTACATGCACGGTTCTCGGGAACAAGTCCACAGGCTGAACCACTTGAGGGAGATACCCTTGTTCTTTTAAGAATGCCAGATCCCGTGCCAGAGTGGCAGGGTTGCAGGAGATATATACCATTTTCGGCACGCCGCAGTCCACGGCGGCACGGAGCATCCGCTCGTCACAGCCTTTGCGCGGAGGGTCCATCACAATCAAATCGGGGTGGATGCCTTGCTCCACCAGTTTGGGAAGGACCGCCTCTGCCGCGCCTTCCATAAATTCTACATTTTCAATGCGATTTAGGCGGGCGTTGTCCTTGGCATCGATGATGCTTTGGGGAACGATTTCCACCCCAATGACCGACTTGGCTTTTTGCGCCAAGGTCAGGGTGATGGTGCCGATACCGCAGTACAGGTCAATCACCGTCTCGTCGCCCTTTAAATTGCAAAGGTCGAGGGCAGTGTCATACAGGCGCTTGGTCTGACCCGGATGAATCTGGAAAAAAGAATGGGGTGAAATTTCAAAGTCCAAATCCCCGATGGAGTCAATCAGCGCACCGTGACCGAAGAGCAGGATATTCTCCCGACCCAAAATCACGTTGGTAGGCTTGGGATTGACGTTTTGGACAATGCCGATGACGGGAATGTCCGCGTTTTTCAAGCGCGCCAAAAGTCCGTCAATGGGGAGCTTTTTGTTGGTTTTGGTCACTAAGATTAAAAGAATATCCCCCGTCTTTTTGGAAGTACGGGTAAAGAGGTGGCGCAAGAGTCCGCTTTCGGTTTCTTCGTCATAGGGAGGAAGCTTTTCGTCCTTCATCCAGGAAAAGACCGCCTCGATAATTTTCGGATGTTTGGGGTTGGTAATGAGACAGTCGGAAATGGGAATCAGCCGATGACTGCGGGGGGCGTAAAACCCGATTCCCTCTGCGGTAATGGGGAACTGGGCTTTATTGCGGTAGCGGAACCGTTCCCCCTCGGGCGCACCGAGAATGGGACGGACAGGGGTGTCCACCTTTGCGATACGGGAAAGACAGCTTTTGACCCGATTTTCTTTATAGCGAAGCTCGGCTTCGTAAGTAATGTGTTGTAGGTTGCAGCCACCACAGGTGGGAAAGTTGGGGCAGGGCGGCTGAACACGGTCAGGAGAGGGGGTTATGACCTCCAAAGTCTTGGCATAAGCAAGCCGTGCCAGCACC
>JAGAUM010000073.1 GCA_017620795.1 Clostridia bacterium | reverse complement strand
GGGTTCAGCCCACCTGTGACTGGGGGGGCAATTATGCCCGTAGTGATGTAGCCGATATCTACTGGGCATACCTGCCTGCCTCTTCCAACCACAGTTGGATGATTCAGAATAAGGGCGCCGTTCGTGTCAACAAGGGCGACAAGATCTATCTGCGTTTTGCAGGTGTTGCCGGAAGCGAAGCATTTGCATTGTCGCAGCTGACCATGAACTACTTAGGTCGCTTTGGTGAAGACGACGAACTGTTACTGTCTGCTCCTTTTGCAAATTACGAAGAGCTTTATGAAGTGGTTACCCCGCGTGATAAGATGGTTGACCTGTCCCGTGAACTCTTAAACCCTGAAGCAAAGGGTACCATGGAATATACCATTACCGGTAACACTGAAGTCCTGCGTGAGACTGCAGACGCAGGTGTATACGAACTGACCGGTAAGATGAACGCAGGTGGCGTTGCCGCAACCGTAACCGCAGCTTACTATTCCAAGGGCAAGTCCTCTGCAAATGGTGACAAACCCTTATACACCACCTCTACCAAGGTTTATGTCAACGCCGCTTCTATGGCAGTTGACACCTTCTCTTACGACCTGTTCAACACGACCCAGTTAGGCTATGAGGACGACGGTTTATTACTGCCTTACTACACCAACGCGACCGAGCGTGCAATGTTCGGCGAAATCGACTTAGGTCTCCATGCAGACTGGGCAAAGGCAGAAGTTACCATCAGTGACGAAGCCAAGGTAAAATACCTGGGTAACGGTCGTATCATGGCAGTTGGCAAGCACGACTTTAGAGATGCCGGCGGTACCTTCCCGTCTAAGGGTAGTTCCAATGCTCCCGGATTGTCTGCAGAGTCTTATAATGGTAACCCTGCTGTTCGTAGCACTGAAACTGCCGGTGCAAACCCCGTTGTAATGACCGTTAAGGCTCCCGACGGTGGTGTAAGAAAGTTCAACATCTGGACCTTTAGCACGACTGTTCATGGCGACACTGTTTCTGAATCTTACAATTTCAATATGGCCACCTACAACACGCCTACTGCAGTAGTCGCATACGAAGGTTATATTGACATGGATACCAACGGCGGTTCCTTTAAGCCGATGTACCGTGACAATGGTAAGAATACTCAGATTTCTCCTGTTTCCGATGATATGTATAACCATGCACAGGGTTCTTCTTACTGGTATCCCCGTGTTCCGTCTTTCGATGGCAGTGCAAATAAGTTTGACTTCTGGTCGATGAACGAAAAGAGTTGGACGGCACTGACCAATACGCCTTATGTGGATTACGATGGTGTTGCATGGGCATTTACTGCTCCCAAGACCGGTACTGTAACCCTGTCCGACCATTTGACCGAAGTATTGTATTCCAATGTTCCCGGTTGGTGGATTAAGGATACTGTGATTGGTTCTGTTCGCAAGTACGCAACCGATGGTTCTTATACTGAACTGTTAAAGTACACCTACAACAACTATGGTGCATTTGATATCACCGTTCCTGCTACTGAAGAAGGGGCAGAAGATACCATCTTCGCGGCTAACGCTTCGGGCAACCCGAAATACAATAAGGTTTCCGCCATCGAAGGTACTATGGCGAATGATATCAACGGAGACGGCTCTTTGGATATTCCCGTTAAGAAGGGTGAAGTCATCCGTATTATCCTTGCATGTAATGCCGACGAAAAGGGTTGGATTTCCAGCTTCTTAAAGAACTCCGGTGATACCGGTTCGGTTCGCTATATTCCCGATCCGACCTTCACTTATCAGTATGCAGATGCTGCTGATGAGTTTGATGCTGGTGGCGTATATGTTACTCCTTTTACTTTCGAAGGCATCAACGCTGAAAATGTATTCACCCTCTTCTTTGACCAAAACGGTCAGTTGATTGGTAATTCCAAAGCGGCAGATGAAGGTTCCTCCGAGGAAGAGTACTTCGGCATTTACCTGCCCGATGCTGGCGATGTCGCTTTTGCAAAGGTATTCTTCTGGGATAGCCTAACCAACATTCAGCCTTTGGCTGGCGACATTATGGTTCGCAAATAAGACACAATAAAAGAGACCCGAAAGGGTCTCTTTTTTGTTGCAAAAAAAGAAGCTCGCTTACGCGAACTTCTTGTAGTATTCCATCATTTCGTCCAGTTCGGATTCCACCGGCTTAAACCCGTTATACTCTGCAACCAGAGAACCTTTAAATCCGTCTTTTTTAATCAGCTCCAAAAACGCTGCCGTCTGGGTCACGCCCTTGCCCGGGCAGACCGAGCAGAGATACTCCTCATTGGGAGCAGGAATGCCGATTTCCTTGTCCACCAGCGTCCAGTCCTTTACATGAACATGGATGGTGTATTCCTTTAACTCCTGCCAAGCCGCCAAGATGTCGGTCTTGGGCCAGTAGAAGTTGCCTGTGTCAAAGACAAACTTCAGCTTGGGTACGTTCTTTAAGATGTGCAAGCACTCTTCAGGGGTCTGGAAGGGCGCTTTTTGGGAGGAGAAGTTCTCAATGGTGACGGTAATCCCCAAAGGCTCTGCTTCATCGCAAATCATGTTCAGCGTCTTAATAATCCGCTCTGCCGCTTCGGGCTTCTCGCTTAAAGCATGGATGTCTGCGGGGTCGGGAACCACCATAATCATGGAGCAACCCAAAATATGCGCTTCTTCCACGCACTTGCGCAGGTCAGCCAGTCCTTCTTCATACCGCTTGGGGTCTGCGGCAGCTACCGAGCAAACCACCGTATGACAGACAGGCTTTACGCCCACCCGATCAAAAATTTCCTTCAATTCCGTTGCGGTCATGTCGGGCATATGCTTAAACTCGTCAGACACCTGTGCGGTTTTTAAGCCCAAGGCATGGTAATGAGCAAGCCCTTCCTCAAAAGAGGAGAAGCGTCCTTGCTTTACTTCTTCACAGATATAACTGGTATACATGGATGAAATCATGGTTCATTCTCCTTTCATTGGCTCGATTGTAGCATATTTCAATGTGCCTGTCAAGAAATGCCTTTGACATTCGAAAGATTTTACTATATACTGGGAAATGAGGTGATACTATGGCACGCAAAAGCGGTGTTTTATTACATATTTCCTCCCTGCCTGGGGAGTATGGCATTGGCACTTTGGGGAAAGATGCTCGTCGTTTTGTGGACTTTTTAAAGCGATGCGGATTTACCTATTGGCAAATCCTTCCTCTTTGTATGACCAATTCCTATCATTCGCCCTATCAGTCGCCTGCTTCTTTCAGCGGCAACCCTTTTTTCATCGATTTAGAGGCGCTCTCCGCCCAGAACCTACTGACGGACGAAGAACTGCTCTCCGCCAAGCAAACCACCCCTTATTCCTGCGAATTTGCGCGGCTTGAAGAAGAACGACTGGCATTACTCCACCGCGCCTATGAGCGGTCGGACAAAGCCGTCACCGAGGCACAAATCCAAAAGACCCCTGCCCTTCAAAAGCTCTGCCGATTTTTGGCATTGCAAGCGGCAAATGACGGCAAGCCGTGGCAGGAATGGATAGTACAGGAACCCGAGGATTTGGGTTTTTACGAATTTTTGCAGGCCACCTTCTTTCAACAGTGGGCGGAGTTGCGTAATTACGCCAACGAACGGGGCATTCGCATCATTGGCGACCTGCCCATTTATGTGGATATCGACTCTGCCGATGTATGGGCGTCGCCCGACCAGTTCTTACTGAACGAAAAGGGGTATCCGTCCTTGGTGGCAGGGGCTCCGCCCGATTATTTCTGTGCCGACGGGCAGTTGTGGGGCAACCCTCTTTATGACTGGTCGGCCATGGAAAAAGACGGCTTTTCCTGGTGGAAAGAGCGGATTGCCTGGGCAATGACCCTCTATGACGGGGTCCGCATCGACCATTTCCGTGGCATGGAATCCTACTGGGGCGTTCCTGCCGATGCCACCACCGCCAAAGATGGGCAATGGTACAAAGGCCCTGGCATGGCAGTAGTCCGTGCCATCCGTGAAGCGGCAGGGGACGGACTGATTATTGCCGAGGACTTGGGAGACATTACCGACGCGGTTCGGGCGCTGGTTCATGAATCGGGGTTCCCTGGGATGCGTGTTTTGCAGTTTGCCTTCCTGTCTGATAGCGAAAGCTGCCACCACCCCCATCATTACGAACCCAACACCGTTGCCTACTCAGGCACTCATGATAACAACACTTTATTGGGATTTTTGTGGGAATTGCCTCCCGAACGGAGAACCCATGTCCTTGCCTACTGCAAAGGGGACGAAAACGACTGGCGTCGCAGTTGTGGGGATTTGATTGACACCCTGTATGCATCTTCTTCTCAGCTGGTTATTACTCCTATCCAAGACCTCCTTGCCTACGGCTCGGACACCCGATTAAACCGTCCTGGCGAAGCAGAGGGGAACTGGTCCTATCGGGTAACCTGGGAGCAGTTAAAGGAGCTTTCCTGCGAACAGCTCTACAACCGCAACAAAATCTATTATCGCTTATAAAAAAGAAGCCGACCCCAAAGGGTCGGTTTCTTTTTGTGGGAGGATAAAGGAATTTGGAAAAAATCAATCTTCTTGTGCGCCCAAGGTTAAGGTGACCGACTTGCGGTCATCACCGCGGTAGAAGGTCATGTCTAATTCGTCCCCTGCACGCTTGGTGTTGCGGATGGCGTTAATCTGTGCTACCGTTGCGACGTTTTGTCCGTCTACTTCGATAATGATATCGCCACGCTTTAAGCCTGCTTTTTCAGCGGCAGACCCTTCGGACACCGAGGTGATATAAACACCCTTGTCGGTGGGGAATCCCCACTGACGGGAGATGGATGCGGACAACTCCTGTCCTGTGATGCCGATTAAGGGTCGGTTGGTGACCCGCCCATGTTCGATCAAATCTTCGATAATCGGACGGGCAACGGCAGAGGGAATGGCAAAGCCCAACCCTTCCACCGAAGAAGAGGAAATCTTGGCAGTGTTGATGCCCACCACTTTTCCTTGACTGTTGACCAACGCACCGCCCGAGTTACCGGGGTTGATGGCAGCATCGGTCTGAAGTAGGGTCAAGGTCTTGTTATCGTCGATGGTAATCGCGCGGTTTAACGCACTGACATAGCCAACGGTGACCGAGCCTGCCAGCTCCTGCCCCAAGGGGTTGCCGATGGCAACAACCAAGTCACCGACCAGTAAATCATCCGATTCGCCCAGCTCTGCATAAGGGAGGTCGGTTGCGTCAATCTTAATCACTGCCAGATCCGAGGAGACATCGGTGCCTACCAAGGTGGCTTCATACTCTTCCCCTGTGCTTAACACGACGGTCACACGGGAAGCGTCCTCGATCACGTGGTGGTTGGTGACAATATACCCGTCAGGACGGAGGATAATCCCCGAACCACTGCCCTGCTGAACACTGCTCTGGGAGAAGAACCCTACATAATCTACTTCGCTTACAATCCCGACCACGGCAGGGCCGACAGCGGTGGCAATCTGGTTAATCACATTCCCCTCAGGAACGGTTGCCGTCCCTGTTACCTGTGGAAGGGTAGAGGAGTAGTTTCCGCGCTGATGCCCTTTAAAGTATAAGAAAAAGCCCGAACAGAGCACTGCTGAAGTCAGAACCGATGAAGCAACGGCAATGGCAAGCGTCTTTAACCACGCTTTGGACTTTTTGGGTTTTTGGGGTACGGAATAAGGCTGATAATCATCTTGGTGCCATTGAAATTCACTCATATTAGCGCCTCCTTTGTCTTTATACTATACCATAAATTTTAAGAAATTACGAGTTTTTTTTGAATAAATTGTTTACATCTTGAAAACCCACTCGTTTTATTATATAATAAGACCTGAGGTGATTGTTTTGACCGCTGTTTTTTTAGGTTTGGTTTTAATTGTATTGGCATTTTTATTCAACCGTTGGTCTGCTCATCAGCATCGAGTCTTTTCCGCTTTGATGGGCGCAATGCTCTTTGCTGTTGTGGCATTTTTTCTGACCGCTAAATGGGGCACGACCGTTCAGTTGACTGCCACTATTCTTAGCGCAGTTGTAGGCGGAGCGCTTTTTGCCTGGTTGTTGGTAACGGGCATCTTCTTCGGCGGCGTCTTTTTCACCTTCTTTTTGGCATACATCTTTGTGTTTGTGATACCCCTGCCCATTCCCACCCTGTATTGGGGCTATGCCACTTTGATTCTCGGCATCTGTGCCGTCTGGAAAAAACACCTTGCAGCGCAGATTTTAGAATCCGCACTGACAGGTATTTTAACCGCCTTTGGTGGTGGGCTCTTACTGGGAAACACTGCTTTTTTTGAACTTTTTTCCGACCCCAAGACGCACCACACCGAGAACTTGATTTTCGTGCTTGCAAGCCTTTTGGTGGCGGTTGGTTATGGCATCTATCGTGTAAAAACCCATCGTTTGGAGGAAGTTAAATGAAAAAATTCGTGATTATTATTCTGGTCTTAACCCTTGTGGTTCTTCTTGCGTTGGGTGCATTGCGATATTTCGGTGGCACGCCCGACTCCATTGACGGAGATTGGGCACTGGACATCAACGGCGAGACGGTTGTCTGGACCTTTAAAGAGGGCAACATCACCTTCTCTTATCAGGGTCAGACGGCAGAAGCCAGTGGCTCTTATCGTTATGCAGACGGTCTTTTGCACCTGACCTTAGACGAGGAGTGGGCAGAGTACGACTCCTATAATTGCGCATTTCGGGGCAATAAAATGATTATTACCCAGAACACCAGCGAGGATCAGCTGGTCTTTACCCGCGTGGAGGATTAATATGAAAAAAACCATCCCCATGATCGCCATCGCCGTAGTATTGGTGTTGGTGATTCTGTTTGTGCATGAACTGAATAACGGCCATTTGAAAGAGCCTGTGACCGTCACCATCGGAGAAGGCTCAGGCCTTTCGACCATTGCTGATACCCTATCGGACGCTGTAAATCCCACCCTGTTCCGGTTCTATGTCATGGCAAAAGGGGAGGCAGAGCATCTGCGCCCCGGCACCTATTCGTTGGCGGTGGGGCAAGGCTATGCCGAGATTCTGGACATGCTCCTTTTGGGCATCCCTGACGAGGTGGTGCGCTTTACCGTCCCCGAAGGTTATGAGCTTCGGGAAATCCGTGCTTTGTTGGACGAGCAGGGGATCCTTTCTGCCACTGACTTTGACGAAGCGGTCATTTCCTTTGACAAGGGCGAATATCCTTTCTTAAAGGGCATCGGCAAGGGGGAAAATCGCTTGGAAGGGTTCTTGTTCCCCGATACCTATGAGGTCTTTGTGGGCGAGTCGGGGGAATCCATCCTCCGTCGGATGTTAAACCGCTTTTCCGAGGTTTGGACGGACGAGTACCAAGCCCGTGCAAAAGAACTGGATATGACCCCCTATGAGGTGGTTATTTTAGCTTCGATTATCGAGCGTGAAGCCGCCAAGGCATCGGAGCAGGCCCATGTGTCCTCGGTCTTTCATAACCGTTTGAATCGCGGACAGTTGTTGGAATCCTGCGCCACGGTGCAGTATGTTTTAAAAGAACGAAAACCCGTCTTGTCCATTGCCGACACCAAGATTGACTCCCCTTATAACACTTACAAATATGAAGGTTTGCCTGTGGGCCCCATTGCCGTCCCTGGAGCAGGTGCCATCCATGCCGCCCTGTACCCCACCGACGATGACGATTATTTCTTCTTCGCCCAACCTGACGGCACCCACATCTTTTCTAAAACTTTTGCCGAGCATATGCGTGCTCAAGGGAGATAATTATGGAGTATATCAAATCAATCATTTTAGGCATCGTCGAGGGCATCACCGAATGGTTGCCCATCAGTTCCACCGGCCACATGATTCTTTTAAACGAGTTCATGGGCATCGGAGCGGATAGCTTCTTTAACTCGCAAATCTATCTGTATGTCATTCAGCTGGGTGCGATTTTGGCCATCGCTACCCTGTACTTTAAGAAACTAAACCCCTTTGCTTTAAGCAAATCCAAACAGGAAAAGGCGGATACCTGGCAGATGTGGTTTAAGGTCTTGGTAGCTTGCTTGCCTGCTGCGGTACTGGGTCTCTTGTTCAATGACGCTATGGACGCTGTCTCCACCCCCACGGTGGTCAGTGTGATGCTGATTGTCTATGGTATCGCTTTTTTGTTTATCGAACGCCGCGGCAAGAGCGCAAAGCTTCAGGACATGAACCAGATGACCTATAAAACTGCGTTGTTAATTGGTCTTTTTCAGGTCTTGTCCATCATCCCCGGAACCTCCCGTTCGGGCGCTACGATTCTGGGCGCCATGCTCATCGGTTGTTCCCGACCTTTAGCAGCGGAGTTTTCTTTCTTCTTGGCAATTCCTGTTATGTTCGGGGTCAGTTTCTTAAAGATTGTCACCAACGATTATCTGATGACCGCCACTGAATGGGGACTGTTACTGACCGCCATGGTAACAGCTTACATCGTTTCTTTACTGGCAGTCAAATTCTTGGTTAGCTATGTCCGTAAACACGACTTTAAGGTCTTTGGCTGGTACCGCATTGTATTAGGAATTTTTGTGCTTCTTTATTTCATTTTCCGTTGACAAACGCCTCGAATTTTGCTATAATATGAATGTCTTTTTGTGACTGACGGAAAGAGTGGATTACCACAAGGAAGCAAAGAGCGTAAAATATGCCGACCGTCTGGGCAGTCTTATCTTTTCGTATCGAAAGGATAGGACTGCCTTTACCATTTTTTAAAGAGGTGTAACCATGAAAAAAGTCGGAATCGTTATGGGAAGTGACAGCGACTTAAAAGTCGTTGAAAAAGCCATTCTCATGTTAAAAGAGCTGGACATTCCCTACGAAGTGCATATCTATTCTGCCCACCGTACCCCGGCACAAGCGCATGACTTTTCTGCCAATGCACGGGAGCGGGGCTTTGGTGTCATCATTGCCGCTGCAGGCATGGCGGCACACTTGGCAGGCGCGATTGCCGCCAATACCACCTTACCCGTCATCGGGATTCCCATTGCCTCCAAGTTAGAGGGGATGGACGCTTTACTGTCCACCGTCATGATGCCTCCCGGCATCCCTGTTGCCACTGTAGGCATTGACGGGGCAAAGAATGCGGCACTGCTTGCCGCCCAGATTCTGTCGGTTGAAGATTCCGCTTTGGCGGACAAGCTTTCGGCGCTTCGTCAAAAAGACGCTGAAGCAGTCTTAGAGAAAGATCGGAATCTTTCGGAAAAATATTAAAGGAGTGTTTGACATGAAGGAAGTTTATGTAGGCAAAACAAAAAACGTTTATGACTTGGAGAACGGAACCTTCCGCCTCAAGTTTAAAGATGATGTCACTGGTGAAAACGGTGTTTTCGACCCTGGTGCCAATAGCGTCGGCTTAAGCATCGAAGGGGTAGGCAGAGTCAACTTGAAGATGTCCATCTACTTCTTTGAAAAGTTAAAGGCCGCAGGCATCAAGACCCATTACGTGTCCGCAAACTTGGACGACTGCACCATGGACGTCCTTCCTGCCCGTCCTTTTGGCAAGGGCTTGGAGGTCATCTGCCGTCGCCGTGCAGTGGGTAGCTTCCTGCGTCGCTATAGCGCTTACTGCGAAGAGCATGACTACCTGCCCAACTATGTTGAAATGACCTTTAAAGACGACTTAAAGGGCGACCCGCTGGTCACCAAAGACGGTCTGGTTGTTTTGGGCGTCATGACCGAGGAACAGTACGAAGCCATCGCTGACATGACCCGCAAGATTACCGACATTATCGCGGAAGACTTGAAAGAAAAGGGCATGGACCTGTATGATATCAAGTTCGAGTTCGGCTATGACGATCAGAATAAAGTCATGCTGATTGACGAAATTGCTTCGGGTAATATGCGTGTGTACAAGGATAATGAATACATCGAGCCGATGGCGTTGTCCGAACTGTTTTTTGCTTAATTAAAAATCGTGTTGGTAGCAGAGCACTCGCTCTGCTATCGCTGTTTCATAATACTACTATCGGAGGGCCAATATGGGCGGATTTTTCGGTGCAGTTTCTAAAACAGACTGCTCTTTAGACGTCTTTTTCGGGGTGGATTACCACTCGCATTTGGGTACTATTTGCGGCGGTATGGCAATGCATAGTTCCGACGGACGTTTTTCTCGCAGTATCCATAACATCCAAAACACCCCCTTTCGGACGAAGTTTGAACCCGACCTGCCAGAGCTGGCAGGGAACGCAGGTATCGGTTGCATCAGTGACACCGACCCGCAACCGGTTCTGATTCGTTCCCGCTGGGGTACCTATGCAATTACTACAGTCGGTCGCGTCAGCAACCTAGAAGAGCTGACCCGCGCCTGTATCAATAAAAACGGCGGACACTTTTCCATGCTGGACAACGGGCGTATCAACACCAGTGAACTGGTGGCTGCCATCATCAACCAGTATGATAGCTTCGCAGAAGGCATCCGTCAGGTGCAAAAACAAATCCAAGGCACCATGTCCATTTTAATTCTGACCGAGCAGGGGGAGGTTATCGCCGCCCGTGACCTGGTGGGCCGTCTGCCGATTAGCATCGGCAAGAAAGAAGGCGCCATGTGTGCCTCCTTCGAACCCTTTGCCTACCAGAAACTGGACTATGAAATGGTCAAGGAGCTGGGCCCTGGCGAAATCGTCAAGCTGACCCCCGACGGGTACGAGGTCTTACTGCCTGCAGAGCAGGAAATGAAAATCTGCGGATTTTTATGGACCTATTACGGCTACCCCAATGCCACTTACGAAGGGGTCAACGTCGAGCAGATGCGCTACCGTGACGGTGCTTTATTAGCAAAACAGGACAAAGCATTAGGCTTGGCAAAGGATTTGGACTATGTCTGCGGCGTGCCCGACTCGGGCGTTCCCAACGCCATCGGCTATTCCAATGCCAGTCATCTGCCCTTCGCTCGTGCTTTTATTAAATACACCCCCACTTGGCCTCGTAGCTTTATGCCCACCCAACAGTCGGTGCGCAACCAAGTGGCGCGGATGAAGCAGATTCTGGTTCGGGAACTGATTCACGATAAGAAACTACTCTTTGTAGACGACAGTATCGTTCGTGGCACCCAGTTACGGGAAACCGCCGACCTGCTTCGGGAATACGGCGCCAAGGAACTGCATATGCGTTCCGCCTGCCCGCCCATCATGTACGGCTGTAAATACTTGAACTTCTCAAGAAATACCTCGGACACGGACTTGATTGCCCGTCGCACCATCCTGGACTTGGAAGGTCTTGAGGGCGAAAAGTACATTGCCGAATATGCAAATCCCCAGTGTGACCGTGGCCGTTGCCTGCGCGAGACCATCGCCAAGCAACTCCATTTAACCTCGTTAGAGTATCAATCATTACCCAATTTATTAGAGGCCATCGGCCTGGATTCCTGCAAGGTTTGCACCTATTGCTGGAGCGGAAAGGAGTAAATCATGAACCATTCACAATCTGAAAGCTACGCAAAAGCAGGCGTAGACATCACTGCAGGCTACCGTGCCGTTGAACTGATGAAAGCATCGGTTCAAAAAACCATGACCGCAGGCGCCATCACCGACATCGGTGGTTTTGGTGGCGTTTTCGAGCCCGACTTAACGGGCATCACCCGTCCCGTTTTGGTCAGCGGTACCGATGGCGTTGGCACCAAGCTTAAGATGGCATTCTTAATGGACAAGCATGACACCGTGGGTATCGACTGCGTTGCCATGTGCGTCAACGACATCATCTGCTGTGGCGCAAAGCCCCTGTTCTTCTTGGACTACATCGCTTGCGGCAAGAACGTTCCCGAAAAAATTGCCGACATCGTCTCGGGCGTTGCCGAGGGTTGCATCCAGTCGGGCGCCGCTTTAATCGGTGGCGAGACTGCCGAGATGCCTGGCTTCTATCCCATTGACGAGTATGACCTGGCAGGCTTTGCCGTCGGTATGGCAGACGGTAATAAGGTTCCTGACCGCAACACCATCAAAGCAGGGGACGTGCTGATTGCACTGCCCTCCTCGGGCGTACACTCCAACGGCTTTTCGTTGGTCCGCAAGGTCTTTGATGTAGAGAACGCCGACTTAAAGGCGCCCGTTGCGGAACTGGGCGGCAAGTCTTTGGGTGAAACCCTGCTGACCCCCACCAAAATTTACGTCAAGCCCATGCTGGCACTCTTTGATGCTATTCCCGTCAAAGCCGTTTCCCACATCACGGGCGGTGGCTTCTACGAAAACATTCCGCGCGCACTGCCCCATGGCATTGCCGCTGAAATCAAGAAGGACGACGTCCGTGTCCTTCCCATCTTCAACTACTTGGCAAAAGTCGGCGACATTCCCGAACGGGATATGTACAACACCTTTAACATGGGTGTGGGCATGGTGGTTACCGTTGCTCCCGAAGATGCTGACCAAGCTTTAGAAGTCCTCCGCGCCAACGGCGAAGACGCTTATATCTTAGGTAAGACCGTCGAAAGCGAGGAGGGGGTTATCTTATGCTAAAACCCGTCCGCATTGCGGTTTTGGTCTCGGGCGGAGGCACCAACCTCCAAGCTCTTTTAGACGCCCAGACCCGTGGCGAGCTCCAATCGGGTCAGATTACCTTGGTGGTCTCTGACCATGCCGATGCCTATGCGCTGACCCGTGCCGAAAACCACGGCGTCAAGGCAGTGGTGATTTCCGAGCGTGGCGAGGCTTTTGAAACCAAGCTCTTGGAGGTCTTAAAAGCCGAGGGCATCGAACTGGTGATTTTGGCAGGCTTCCTGCAAATCTTGGGCATCCACTTCATCAAAGCCTATGAAGACCGCATCATCAACGTCCACCCGTCGCTGATTCCCTCTTTCTGCGGCAAAGGCTTTTACGGACTGAAAGTCCACAAAGCCGCTTTGGAAAAAGGGGTCAAGGTCACAGGCGCTACCGTCCACATGGTCAACGAAATTCCTGACGGCGGTCGCATTCTCTTCCAAAAAGCAGTGGAGATTTTAGACGGAGACACCCCTGAAATTTTACAAAAACGGGTCATGGAACAAGCCGAGTGGATTTTACTCCCCCGCGCTGCCGAAGCCGTTTCCCGACAAATTCGAGAGGAAGGTAACTGAAATGAACGTTTACGCAATTGACACCATCTCCCAAGTCATCGGTGGGAACTCTTATCCCGGCCGTGGCGTCTTATTAGGTAAGAGCGCAGACGGCAAGAACGCCGTTGTCGCCTACTTCATCATGGGCAGAAGCGCCAACAGCCGTAACCGCATCTTCGTTGAAAACGGAGAAGAGGTCATTATCCACCCCTTCGACGCCTCCAAGGTCGAAGACCCGTCTTTGATTATCTATTCGCCCATCCGCAAGGTTCAAAACCACCTGGTCGTCACCAACGGTGACCAGACCGACACCATCGTTGAGGGCATTGAAAAGGGTCTCTCCTTCTCGGACGCTTTAAAATCCCGCGAGTTCGAGCCGGACGCTCCCAACTTCACCCCTCGTATCAGCGGCATGCTGACCTTTGCTGAGGGCGATGTCTCTTATCAGATGAGCATTTTAAAGAGCGCTGATGCCGAGGGTACTGCTTGCAACCGCTTTACTTACGACTATGCCGCAACCGCAGGCTTGGGTCATTTGATTCACACCTATGTTTGCGACGGAAACCCCATCCCCACCTTCCAAGGTGAACCGGAGCGGGTTGCTATCCCCAACGAAATTGACGCGTTCACCACCGAAATCTGGAACGCTCTGGACGAACAGAACCGCATTTCTCTGTATGTCCGCTATATCGACTTAGAAACTGGCACGATTCAAAATCGTATGATTAACCAAAACAAGTGAGGTAAGATGATGAACGAACTGGAACTGAAATATGGCTGTAATCCCAACCAAAAACCCTCCCGCATCTTCATGGAAG
>JAGAUM010000072.1 GCA_017620795.1 Clostridia bacterium | reverse complement strand
CAGCCAACGGACATCGTTGGCAATCTTCATCATGTCTGCCGCCAATGCTTTCATGGCACCGTGGGCAAAGACCAACTCGTCTTTCGAGGTCAGTGCATGGAACTTGTTCTCGGCAGTAACAAAAGGCTTGCCCGTAATCTTGCCGACTTCGGTTGAAACCTGCTCGGCAAAGCCTTTGGGGGCATTCAAGCCGTGCCGACGGCAGTACCGCCCAACGCCAACTCATAAAGAGGCTTTAAAGAAAGCTTTAAGATTTCAACATCCCGTTCCAGACTGGAGCGCCATCCGCTGATTTCCTGACTGAAGGTGATGGGGGTCGCATCCTGCAGATGGGTGCGGCCGCTCTTGACAATCCCTTCGTTTTCCGCTTCCAAACGGCGGAAGGTTTCAATCAGGGTATTGACGGCAGGGATCAGCTTGTCCTCCAGTAACAGGACTGCCGCAATGTGCATGGCAGTGGGGAAGGTATCGTTGGAGGACTGGCTCATATTGACGTCGTCGTTGGGGTGTAACAGCTTTGCACCCGCCAACTGGTTTCCGCGGTTGGCAATGACCTCGTTGGTGTTCATGTTCGACTGGGTACCCGACCCCGTCTGCCAGACCACCAAGGGGAAATGGTCTAATAAAGTGCCGTCCATGACCTCGTCACAAGCTTTTTTAATGGCATCCAACTTTTCTGCGGTCATCTTTTCAGGACGCAGGGAATGGTTGGTGATGGCGGCAGCCTTCTTCAAGATGCCGAAAGCGTGTACGATTTCTTTGGGCATGGTTTCAATCCCTACGCCGATTTCAAAATTCTCATGGCTTCTTTGGGTCTGCGCCGCCCACAAGCGGTCTGCGGGGACCTTGACCTCACCCATGGAGTCGTGTTCAATACGAAAATCCATTCTACTCATCCTTTCGTCGGTCAGAAGTTGATATTCTTAATAATTCCTTTTAAGGTATCGGCGCTCTTATGCAGAGCGGCAATCTCTTCGTCATTCAAGGGAAGAAGAACCTTACTGTGCGCGCCCTTGTCGCCCACAACGTTTAGTAAGCTCAAGCAGACGTCGTCAATGCCATACTCGCCATGGAGCATGGTGGAAACGGTCAGGGTGGTGTCAATACCGCTGAGTAAGCACTTGCACAGATGGCAGACTGAAATGGAGACTGCATAGAAGGTAGCACCCTTGCGCTGAATGACCCGACCGCCCGACTTGCGGACATATTCTTCTACTTCCTGACGGTTTAACTCGGGGTAGAAGTTTTCCTCGGTTAAGATGGCGTTTCTAAAATCCTCAATCGGTACGTTGGAGATGTTGGCAACCGACCAGGGAATGAACGAGGAATCCCCATGCTCGCCTAACACATAGGCGTGGACGTTCTTTTGGTTAACCGAGTAATACTCGGAAATTCTGGAGCGGAGACGCGCCGTGTCCAGAATCGTACCTGAGCCGATAATCTTTTCTTCAGGCAACCCCGAAACTTTATGGAAGGTATAAGCCAAAATGTCTACCGGATTGCTGACGATGACATAAAAAGCGTCGGGAGCATAACGCACAATCTCGGGGATAATCTTTTTAGTAATATCCACGTTGATCTGCGCCAGATCCAGACGGGTCTGACCGGGCTTTCTTGCCAAGCCCGAAGTAATGATAACAATGTTGGAATCTTCTGCATCCGCATAACTACCTGCATAGATGTTAGAAGGATTGCAAAAGGGGGTGCCTTGGCGGATATCCAATGCCTCGCCCAACGCCTTCTCACCGTTGATGTCGATCATAACAATTTCTGAAGCCAACCCCATAATAGTCAGGGTATAAGCAATGGTGGAGCCGACGCTTCCGCTACCGATAATGGTAATTTTGTTCATTCTTCTTCTCCTTCAAATCAAACTTTTCTCATTGGTATGATTGCTCTCATTTGGGGAACCATAAAAGAGAGTGACCATTCCAACCCATTTTATAGTTCGTTATTATTTTAACAAAGAATTTCTACTTATAGAATTATTAAAAGGGTATACCGGTGTTATTTAAAATGATATATCTCGACAAAAACATACGGGAGAAAAGCAAGAGAAACAAGTTAAAATACAAGTGATTTTGGGTATATAAGAAAAAACATACCATGAGACTTGACAAGTTTTTTAAAGAATGGTATTTTTTAAAAAGAGAAAGGGTGAAAAATCATGAAGAAAACTTATACTACCACGGTTCCTGACCGTGTCGGCGCTTTTTTAAAGGCGGATGCTTGTATTACTGAGCTAGGCCTGAATATCACCCGTATCAGTTACAACAAGGCAGTAGACGCCCATATCATTTTTTTGGAGGTAGAAGGAGAGGAGTCCCAGCTTTTCGCTCTGGAAAAGGAATTGCATCGTTTGGGATATTTAGGAGAGCATCAAAAACCTCAGGAAGTGGTTTTGATGGAATTTACCATGACCGATCGAGTAGGCTCCTTGCTTCCTGTTTTGGAACTGATTGAACAAAAAAACTTAAACATATCCTTTTTAAGCTCTCGGGAGGATGGCTCGGGCTATCAGCATTTTCGCATGGGGATTCTGATGGAAAATGGTGAGGCGGTGTCCGACTTCGTCCATCAGGCATCCATGATTTGCCCCGTTTCGGTGGTAGACTATGACCGCAGTGAAACGGTGTTGGATAACACCGTCTTTTATCTATCCTTTGCGGATGAAATCGCCAAAAAGCTCCAGCTCAGTCAGGAGGAAAAGAATCGGATTTTGGTGCAGTCCAACCGCATCATGCAGACCCTGGAGGAGCAGAACAGTCCCTTTTATAAAACCTTTGATTACATTGGTCGCATTGCCGACCGCCATCGCAAATACCGTGGCAAACGCTATCTGCCCCGCATCACCCAAAAGAATTTGTCGGACGAGGTTACTCTGTATCTTTGCGAACCCCCTTGCGGAAGTAATACCGCCGTCTTAAAAACCCCTAACCGCTTACTTTTTGTGGACGCAGGCTTTCCTTTTTGCTTTGCGGATTTGATGACCGCTTTAAGTCAGGAAATTCCCGATTTTGATACATTGCCCAAAGAGTTGGTTCTGACCCATCCCGACGTGGACCATTGCGGTCGGTTGGACGCTTTTGATCGGGTCTATCTGAACCAAAAATGTGCCGACCATTACCAAAAAGAACGCTTGCACCAAAAAGGGGTCCGTGAAAAAGACGACCGTCACGCACCCTATGTGGCAATCAGCAAAATCCTGTCCGATTATAAGACCCCCACGGGCGATAACTTTACAGTTATCGGTGGTACGGGAGAACCTACAGACGCACCGTTGACCCCCATCGGTATCCTCTCGCTGGACGGGCTTTCCTTTTTACTTTATGAAGGTCAAGGAGGACACGTCCCCGGTGAAATGGTACTGATTGAGCCTAATTTAAAGCTGGTTTTCAGCGGCGATATTTATGTCAATACCAAAGCCCAGACCAAAGAGCAACGGGACTATAACCGCATTGCGCCTTATCTCATGACCTCGGTAGACATCGATGCTACCCTCGCCAAAGAGGAACGAAACGCACTGCTCTCCCTGCTCTCCAATGGCAGTTGGACCATCTATGGCGGTCACGGCGCCCCCATTGAAATATAAAAAAGGCATCCAAACGGATGCCTTTTTTTAACGCCCT
>JAGAUM010000071.1 GCA_017620795.1 Clostridia bacterium | reverse complement strand
TTTAGGAAGGAGAATCAGAATAAAATGAAAAAACAAACCGAAAGCATAGAAAAAATTACCGCCCTCTATTGCAGACTCTCTCAAGATGATGGCATAGACGGCGAAAGCAACAGTATATCAAACCAAAAAGAAATCCTGATGCAGTATGCAAGGCAACACAAATTGCCGAATCCCCGTTTCTTCGTTGACGATGGCATATCGGGAACTACATTTGAAAGAAGCGGTTTCAAGGAAATGCAAGCACTCGCAGAAGCAGGTCAGGTTGCATCAATCGTTGTAAAAGATTTATCCCGTTTTGGCAGAAATTATCTTGAAGTCGGAAAGTATCTTGAAATCACATATCCGACACTTGGTATCAGGTTTATTGCCATTCAGGAAAATGTGGATACTTCTCAAAATGGCGGTACAGAAATGATGCCATTCCATAACATTTTCAATGAATGGTATGCTGCACAGACGAGTAAAAAAGTTCGTGCAGTATGGAAATCAAAGTCTGATAAAGGTGAAAGAGTTTCGCCCTCCGTACCCTACGGATATATGAAATCCCCGGATGATCCTAAACAATGGATTATAGATGAACCTGCCGCAGAGGTTGTAAGGTACATATATAAGTTGTGTATTGAAGGACTTGGACCAACTAAAATTGCAAAGCGTTTAACAAAGGAAAAGATTTTGATACCAACTGCGTATTGGATTTCAATGGGTAAAGCTGTTTCAAACAAAAATATTACCGATCCGTACAGATGGGTAACGGAAACAATTAAAAACATATTGGCGAATCGTCAATATACGGGTTGTACAGTAAATTTTAAATCTACAATTTTGAGTTACAAGGTTCATAAAAAGATTGAAAATGACGAAAGTAAGTGGCAAATTATCCCTAATACACAAGAAGCTATTATTGATGAAGATACCTTTAACAGAGTTCAGGAGTTAAGAAATAGCCGAAGAAGAAATAGTGCTACGGGCAGAACAAGTCTTTTTTCAGGTCTTACATACTGTGCAGATTGTGGTTCAAAGCTTTACTTTTGTGCATCTAAAAGCATACCTGAAGATAAAGAATTCTTCCGTTGTTCTGCATATAAAGACAATACCGGGAGTTGCACCATTCACTTTATCCGAAATGTGGTACTTGAAGAGATAGTTCTTGAAACAATACAAAAAGTAGCAGAATATATTTCGCAGTTTGAACCCGTATTTCTTTACTTGTTTGCAAAAAAGCATAAATTAACCAAAGCAAAAGATTTAAAAAATGCCAAATTCAAACTTGAACAATCGAAAGCAAGAGTTGATGAAATTGATCGTGTGCTTACAAAATTATACGAAGATAATGCACTTGGCAAAATCACCAACGAACGTTTTGAAAGATTATCTGCAACCTACGAAAAGGAACAACGTGAGCTTGCTGATTGCATAATCAAATCCAAAACTGAAATCACAGCAGCAGAACAAGATAATGTTGATTTGAAACACTTTTTGAAAACCATCAGAGCTTGTACTGATTTGAAGGAACTGACACCCGAAATTGTAAATACTCTTATAAAGAGAATCAATGTTCACAATGCGGAAAAAGTAGATGGTCGTAAAAAAGTTAAAATTGATATTGAATTTATTGCGGTTGGTTTGATAAGCATACCTGATGAAAAAGAATTGCTAACTTTAATTGAAGAAATACGAAATGAGAAAATTGCGTAAAAACGGGCAGAAGCGGTGCAACCGCTGTGGTTACACCGCTTCATTTAAATTTTGTCCTTTAGAACACTCGCCCAAGGGTCTCTTTTTTCTGTCAAAAAATAGTACAGATGAAACGAAAGATTTTCGTTGAAAGAACATCTCTTTTTTTGTATACTAAAAGAAAGGAGTGGTTGGATGAAAAAGTACATTTCGATTGGACTGGTACTCTTACTGTTATTGACTCTGCTTCCCATGACCACAGGGGCGAGCATGGTTTTATATGATTTAGAGAAGGACACCTTTGCCCCGACGTTAGCCGAGGCGGACAGTGTGACCTTTACGGCACCGGGAGACGGTACGATTGTCATTTCAAAAGCCACCTTAAAGGCAAGCGAGGGTGACGGGTTTTTGGTCTCTATCCTAAAAGAGCAGGGTGTGGTATGCTCCGCCACCGTCAACGGCGATGAGGCCTTGGTATTGCCCGAACAGACCCTGACCGTTCAGAAAGGCAACAAAATTATCTTCAAAGCAGACGCCCGTGCCCGCGACGGAGAGCTGTTGTTTTGGCATCCCACCCTTTCCTATCAAGGTGGCATTGCCGAGACGGAGGCACTGGTCAACTTTGTGGACTTAAACAACCATTGGGCAAAGAACTATGTCCTGCCTTTGGCAGAGGAGGGCATCATCAAAGGCAAGACGGTCAACCGCTTTGACCCCGATGGGCAGATTACCCGTGCCGAGTTTCTGACCTTGGCGCTGAAGGTCGCCAACCTGCCGACTGAAATTTACGAGCCGTCTTATGCGGATATTTCGGAAAACCAGTGGTTTGACAAAACGGCCTATGCGGCATATCGCGGAGCGTTGGTGGACCAAAACATGCTCCCCGATGGCAAGCTCCTGCCCGATCAACCCATCACCCGTGAGGAAATGACCTCGGTCATCATGCGGGTCATGGACGTGATGCGTGGCAAGCAGGTGGACGCTACCCACAACTTCAGCGACGGAGCAAGCTTCTCCCCCTGGGCGAGTGAATCCATCGGCAGAGCCGCAAACCTGGGCATCGTCACAGGCAACCCTGACGGCAGCTTTAATGCCCGTGGGAACGCCACCCGTGGCGAAGCGGCGGTCATCTTTTCCAGACTCAAAAAGATTTTAGACGAGTCGGCGCCTTATACCCCTGCAGGGGAGTACTCGCCCGTTTATGGCGGGATCGTCCGTGAGGATGTGGACGTAAACAAAATCATCAACGACGCTTATGCATCGGGCGCGAAGGAAGTCACCATCGAGCCGGGGGTCTATCGTATCAAGACCAGCCCCAAGGGCGGACACCTTAATCTGGATGGATTTAAAGATTTTACCGTGAACGCCGAGGGCGTGACCTTGCTTTTAAAGACCATCAATACCTCCGCAGTGATGCTGAACAACTGTGAGAATGTGACGGTCAAGGGAATCACCTGCGATTTTGACAAGCCGACCCTCTTTTGGGGACAGATTTTTAACATCGACCCCGACGGGTTTTACATGGACGTTGCCATTGACCCCGGCTATCAGCTGGACTGGAAGAAAATGATTTCCTCGGGCGGTGGCGGATACATCTTCGACCGTGACACGGGGTATATGTTAGAGGGGTCGTCCTCCTTCCATACCAATTCCAGCAAGGTCGAACAGCTGACCGCCAACACCTTCCGCATCCACGGCACGGCAGGGCCCCGACAAAAGGGTCTTGAAATCGGCGATTATCTGGGCAGTATCGGTTATGAAACGTCGGGCGGTTATAAGCTGACGGGTCGCAAGAACGTAACCTTGGAGAACATCACGATCCATGACGGCACCCATCAGATTTTCGACATTCACGGCGAGGGCGGAAACAAGTACATCAATGTAAAAATGACCCCTGCACCCCGGCCGTTAGGCTGTATCACCGACCGTCTCGTTGCCGCTCGCGGTGACGGACTTCACGCTACCTGCTTGCGTACAGGGCCGCAGGTGTACGATTCGCTCTTTGAGCAGATGTTAGACGACGGAACCAACATCCACGGCACCTTCTCGAAGGTAGTGGGAATCGAGGGAAACAAGGCGATTATCGGCATTTCGGGTGCTCAATTACCGTACTGGGCAGGGGACGATCTTCGCTTCTACAGCCCTGATACGGTGGAGAATTCCCAGTGCTTTGTCAAAACCTGCGAGGTCCTGACGGGCTACACCCCCAAGACGAATTTGAATGAGTTTGTAGGGTCGGCGGTTTATTCTGCCAACAAGTACTATGCGGTGACTTTAGACGGCAAGAAGAACTTTAAAGTGGGCGACTGGGTGGTGAACCGCAGCTGGACTTGCGGCGGATATGTTTACAAGAATAGCACCTTCCGCGGCATGAACTCCCGCGCCATGCTGATCAAAGGCGGGGACGGGCTGATTGAAAACTGCACCGTTTCCAACGGCGGGAGCTTCGGCCTTTGTATTGCGCCCGAGTTCGATTGGACCGAGGCAGGCTTTGCAGAGAATGTGACCGTTCGCAACTGTACCTTCCATTCCAGCGGCTGGGCCCGCAAGAACGGCGCAGGCCTGGCGGTCTGCGGTGGCGGTGGCGGAAGTACTCCTGCCCGCGGTCAGGACCATGACAGCATTACGGTTGAGGGATGCACCTTCTACGGAAACACGTACCACGATTTATGGATGAGCGAGGGCAAGAACTTCGTGATTCGTAACAACACCTTTATGGGGGATTTGGGAATCAACCCGGTAGATGCGCCCGAGACCATTCATCTGGAGAACTGTGACAACGTGACCCTTTCGGGAAATATCTACAAAGACGGACGGCCTGCGACCGTAACGGTAGGCGAAAAGGTCACCAACTTAAAACAGGGATAAAAAAAGAGACCCAAACGGGTCTCTTTTTTGGGTTAAAGATGAGATTTGATATCATGATATCATGATACCATGATATCAAGTTGACAAGATTTTTATTTGATGTTATAATAAGGATGCCAAACAACTTAATTTAATACCTATACGAGGTTTGTGTTTTTTTGGTAAAAATGCAAGCTCTGTTTAACAAACCTTGTTTGGGTGTTAAGTTGTTTGGCGACAATAGGAGCATGCGTTTTTCGGTGCATGCTTCGGCATGCACTTTTTTATTGGAAGAAAGCTGCATCTCGGACTTTGCCACAAGCCGAAAACGCATGGTTCGGTCAGTCGCCAAACCGCCACGGGAAGAGAACCCTTTGGGGTTCTTTTCTGGTTTTGACAGTAAAAAAAGAGACCCAAACGGGTCTCTTTTTGATTGCATTCTATGTAGCAGGCACATTGAACATAGGGAATGCACTTGGAAGTGTCAGATTTGTGCGCCACCGACCGAGTCCAGCTCGTCTAAAATCAGGTTTAAGGAGCGGACGCCCTCGTCTAACGGAGCGACGGTCAAGGGCTGGTTGGCGTTTAAGTTTTCCACGAAGTAGCGAAGCTCGTTATAATAGCCACCCAAGTCGGAGATGTTGCCGCCGATATCGTTGCCGCCCTCAAAGGATTTTTTCAGTTCGGGCTTGTAGGCATCGCCCTGAGTGGGGTAGACCATCAAGCCATTGGCATTGTTCATGACGGTCGCGTTCTCAAACTTCACGCAGAAGTGGGCAGAGAAGGGGAAGGTGGCAGGATAGTCCCAGCACGCTTCCACCGAGACTGCTGCGTTATCGGGGTAGGTAAAGCAGGAGAAGATGTGCTGAACCACGCCATCGGCATTCCGCTGAACGGTGGTCTTAAAGGACAGGGGATCGCCAAAGGCAAAGCGCATAAAGTCTACGTCATGGATGTGCATATCCTGCGCCACCGAGCCACTCTTTTGGGCTTGGTGGAGCCAATTGTCCCATGACCAGTCGGGCCAGGAGCTTAAACGCTTGAAGGTAGCAGAACGCATTTTTCCAAAAGCGTTGTGATCAATCTGTTCTTTGAGCCAGACGTATTCATCCCAGAAGCGGATAACCTGACCAATCTGGACTTGTGCGCCCGTTTCCTTTTGGGTGTCTAACAGAAGCTGTGCTTCCTCACGATTGAGCGCGACCGGCTTTTCAATAAAGACGTGTTTGCCTGCCTTCATGGCGAGGACTGCATGGTGGGTGTGTAAGTAAGTGGGCAGGCAGATGTCGACGGCGTCTACATCCGCATTGGCGATGAGTGCTTCACCGTTTTCGTAGATGGCAGCACCGCTCTTGTCTGCCACTTCCTTTGCCTTGTCAGCACGCAGGTCTGCAACGGCAACGACTTTGACATTGTCCAGTGCGGCATAGCAAGCGGCATGCATGCCACCCATGAATCCGCAACCGATTAAACCGATTTTAAGCATCTTATTTCCTCCCTAAAATGAAGTCCATCGAAGTGGACGTGTTATAAACAATGGCTTCGGGGTAGTGGGTGTACGGCGGAAGCATTTCCGCGGTGCACCAATCGTCATAGCCGATGTCGGAGAAGGCCTTCATGACCTCGGGCCAGTTGACGTCCCCTGCCAGCAGGTCCACGAACCCGTCTAACCCTACCGAGTTTCTGCGATAGTCCTTAAAGTGCACCTTCTTGATGCGCTTACCTAAAATGCGAATCCAGTGCTCGGGATAGCCGTTGTTCAAGACGTTACCCACGTCGAAGTAAGCGCCAACGTAAGGATTGTCGATTTTGTCAATGAAGCAAGCCATTTCCATAGGGGAGAGCAAGAAGCGGTTCCAGACATTTTCCACACCGATGGAAACCTGATACTCTTCCGCAAAGGGAGCCAACTCCTGCAAGGCGTCCAATGCGCGGTTCCAGGCTACATCGTAAGGAACGACCTCACCGGGGTCGAAGGCGACTTCCACTGCACCGGGGACGACTAAAATGGTGTTACAACCTAAAGCCTTGGCGACCTCCAACTGTTTGCGGGTGATGGCTTTGGCACGCTCCCGTTTTTGGGGGTCTGCGGAGGTGTAGTTATAAGTCCAGTACAGACCACAGGCAAGGCTGTAAATCTCCA
>JAGAUM010000011.1 GCA_017620795.1 Clostridia bacterium | reverse complement strand
GCACACCGTCGGAGATTTATGGCAATAAAAAAAGACTCCCTTTTTGGGAGTCTTTTTTGTTTTAGAATAACGCTCTGGCTTCGAGGTAGAAGCGTTTTTCGTGGGCTTCGCCCATGGAGAAGGTCTTTCGGGGCAGGGCACCGTCAAAGACCACCGAGCGGAAAAGGTCGCCCTTATCCATGGCAGGGAGCAAGAATCCGATGGCATCGTCCTTTTCGGACAGGCTCATAACCACATCGTCTCCGTGGATATAGTCGATTTCCCCTTTGCCATATTGGTCTAAAAACCGTTGCAAGGTGCCGACGGTCAAGGCATCGGTTGCGTGGGGGAAGATAAAGTCGGTCTGTTTTCCACCTTGGCAGACGGTGACAGTCTGGACATTATCTCCCGTCTGTGCATCCGTAAAGGCTTGCATTTTTTGCATCAGGTCTTTGGGGTCGCAACCTAAAACGATGCGATGAATCGGCTCGAACACCAAGGCTTCATCATGGACGTTGACCAGTTCCACCAACGCGAACCGTGCAGGATGGCATTGTTGTTCCTCGGGGGTCAGGGTTTCTTTTAACAAGTCCCAACAGGTTTTGGCAGTGGCTAAGGAATGGTTGCCGTCACCTACGGCAAAAAGGAAGGGCGTGCCGTCTTTTTCATAGCGGTCGGGGTCTGCCAGGGGGGCAAGGGCGCGATTCAAGGCTTCTGCCTTATCCCCATGGACCACATAGCCTTTGCTATGTCCGCCCCGTTGCATCAGGTCAAAGTCATAGCAGACCTCGGCGGCTTGGTCGAACAAGGGCTCAATCACCGTGCGGTCGGGATCGTCAATTAAAAGCATGATGTGGGGCAGTTCCAGGGGAGCGGCTTTGCGAATCTCCACTCTGGGCGGAATCCGCTCTAAAACCGTTCCTTCAGTAGCACGAATCAAGGGCTTTTTCCCTTTGGTAAAGGAGTATTCGTCCAAGTCAATGCAACCCATCAGTCCACGGCGGACGGCACCGTTTTCCATGGTCCGTTCCAAGAGGATATAGCTGTTTTTCAAGGTCTTAAAGACCCCTTCTTGTTGGTACTTTGCCATGGTGGCGTTGATGGTGTCAATCCGTTCTTGCTTATTCCCCTGACCCAAGTACGCTTCGGGGAAAATCAGACGCAGGGTGGAGGGGGCGGCGCCTACCAGTTCTTCGACCTTTGCCCAGTAGTCGGGCTGGGAAGTATACTGGTCACAAGCGACCACGCTCCATTGGGTGGGGTTTACGTCCTCTTGGGGCAGTAAAATATCGGCAGGGTAGAAATACATATCAATTGCTCCTCTCAATAATGTCTCGAATGATTTTGGAAGCCATTAAAAGTCCTGCCGCAGGAGGGACAAAGGAAACGCTTCCGGGGATGGGCTTGCCGTCTTCAAACAGCTTGGTCGGCTGTGGCACTTCGGGAGACCAGACCACGGGTAGGTGGTGGATGTCCCGCTTTTTCAGTTCCCGACGCATGACCCGCGCCAAGGGACAAACCTCTGTTTCGGCAATATCACCGATGCGGAGCAGTTCGGGGCAGAGCTTGTTGCCTGTGCCCAGTGCGCTGATGACGGGAACGCTTAAGGCTTGTGCTTGGGAAATGATTTCCAGCTTGCCTGAAACAGTGTCAATGCAGTCGGCTACATAAGCCATGTCGGAGGTGATAACCGTTTCCTCGCAATCGGGCAGGAAGAACAGGTCTTTTTCAATGACGGTACAATCGGGGTTGATGTCTTTAATCCGTCTGCCCATGATCGCCGTTTTCTTTTTGCCAACGGTGCTTTTAAGAGCAATAACCTGGCGGTTGATATTAGAAACTGACACCACGTCATGGTCGATTAAAACCAGGGTGCCGACCCCTGCACGGGCAAGGCTTTCCGCTACCTGACCGCCTACACCGCCCAGACCGAAGACGGCAACTTTGGCTTGTTGAAGTTTTATGAGGGCATCTTCGCCCAAAAGCGCAGTTGTGCGAGAAAAAAGTTTGTCCATAGCGACCTCCTACAATAGATACAATATACCAAAAAACCCATTAAAAGTCAACAAAGTAATCATTTACATCCTCGGGCGGTTGTGTTATAATGCAACAGAGAGGAGGGACGGCATGAAACTGACCTGCAACGAAACGGGAGATTTTACGATTTTAGTCATCGGTGATCCGCAGTTGGATTGGCCCGAGGTCTATCATGAAGGTCCCGAAGAAATTGGGATTTTACTGGATCGGGTCAACCCCGATTTTGTAGTATTAAACGGGGACTTACAGACCCAAAACGACTATGATTTTGAATACTTAGACGGCATTGTCGCCCCCATCAATAAGCGCAATATCCCGTGGGCATATACCAACGGGAACCACGACCTCTTTACGGAGGAGCATCACGCCTGGTATAAAAGCTACCCTCTTTGTCTGGGTGACGTGGTTTCTCCCGATGACCCTGATTATGAACCGACCCGTCCTTTAAACTATGTTTTACCCATTTATTCTCATGATGGCGAGCGTCAGGTTTTTGCAGTCTGGGGTATGGACACCGGATTTTATAACGAATATGGCTGGGACGGCTTGACCGAAAAGCAGATTCGTTGGTACCAACGGACCTCGGACGCGCAGACCGCCCAAAACGGCAGAAAGATTACAGGCCTTTTGTGTTGTCACCTGCCCTTTCCTCAGGTACTGGACTTGTATTACAGTAAAAAGGACGGAAGTCCTGCTATAACGGGGGAGCGGGGTGACGCTTACCCTTGCTACGGAAACTTTACGGTGGGCGCTGCGGCGGAGGACTATAACACCGAAGAATATGTCACCGACACGGGTACGGTCTTAAAAGGTCGGGGCGGCTCGTCTTGTACTCGTCCGCAAAATGACCGCGGAATGATGCGGGCAATTTTTGACCAAGGGGATGTAAAAGCGGTTGTATTTGCTCACGAACATATTAAAAACATGGTGGGAAGCTTTCACGG
>JAGAUM010000001.1 GCA_017620795.1 Clostridia bacterium | reverse complement strand
TGCCGTCCAGCTCTTCGCGGGTGTCTTGTCCGCCCAACATCTCCACATTCTCGGAATTCTTGATCTTGGTGGGGGAATGGATTCTGCCGTCGGTCAGGGTCAGGGGCTTTCCGCCTGCATTATGGCGGTCATCCACCAGATACTGATGCACCCGAAGCTTGGCGTAAGGAATATCCGCTACGGTGAACTTGATATAGGTCGGCTCATCGGTGGGGTTGCAGATTAAGACGGACAAAGCGCCGTCTTTTTTCGTGGCAACAATATCCTTTTGCGGCGGCCAGCTTTCTTCGATAATATCGCAAACCAGACGCTCGCCGCTCAGCTTGGAAAGGCAGGTTACGGCGTGGCCGTTGGCGGTGGGCTGCAAATCCCCGTCCAGTTGGGAATAAGCAGGCACTTCGTCAGAGACCGACTTTAAAAACAGCTTAAACTCTTGCCATTCGGTAGCGGCAATCACTGCCGTAATCATGGACGCGGCATTGCGGAGCGCCTCTTCGGGTGCACCCGTAAGCTGTTCTTTCGGGGTCAGCACCAGCCCGTCAATAAAGATGGGCAAGGTGGGCAGACCATACTCTTTCAGCCAGGCAATATGCGCCTCATGCATCAGCCAGATACGGACAGAATAGTCCTCCAAAGCATCGCGGTATACATAAAAGTCGATTCTTTTCAGGGGGTCGGTGTCTTCTGCCAAATGTTGCAGGAAAAAGAGCCAGGAATCCGCATGGTTCAACAGCTGATGGACTCCGTTTCCCCCTAATTTCAAAGGACGGTCCAGCTTTGCCAGTGCATGGTAAGCACCGCGGTAGCAGGCATAGTACGCGTCGGCATCCACACCGTCACCGTCCACCTCCACATAAGTGAGGTTGGGGCAAAGAACTGCTTCCTTTAAAATGGGCAGGACCTTTTTTTCGTATGCGTCGGTGGTGGTGTGTCCGCCTGTCAGGTTAATCAGCAACGCATCAGCATAGGCTCCTGCTTCTTTCAAGAACGCCAGTCCCGATTCAGGACGGTCTACTTCTACGTTACACCGTAAAATGGCGGCAGGGGTCATGGCAGGGAGCACCTTGGTATCGGCAGTTTCAACGATGGCGTTATGGGTCGTTTTCCATGCTCCGTCGGTACGGTTCCAGTCGATACGGACTTTTTTCATTGTTCCTCCGCCTCCTTAATAATCCACAGACAGAACGCGTGGGGGTGCAGAATCTTTTCCAACTGATAAGATCCGTCAATGGGATGGGTGTAGTTTCTGGTCTTATACAAGGTGGTATCCTCGGGATTACCCGTCAGGCAGTTGTTCAGTTCCTCGTCTACCATATAGGCAACAATGTGGAGAAACGTCTCTTTCAGTCCCGTTAAGGTGATGTCAAAGAACATATCCCGATCACGGAGGTTGACTGCCAGTACATAGTAGGCGTCCTCACCCTTGACAATTAAGACATTTTCACTAACGGGGTTGGTCTCTTTTTCGGCGGTGTAGGGAACGACTGCTCCGTCGATTTTTGAGAGCAGCTGCATGGCGTGTGCCATGGGGGTTTCGATGTACTTGCCGTCCTTTTCAAGAAAGTGGGTATAGCACATTTGGGAATCGGGGTTGTGGAAGGTACACCAGGGGAACAGCTCCAGATTCTCATAAGGCAGGGAGGCGATCATGGTTACCAGTACCCCTGCGGCATTTTTAAGGTTGGAGGTCAAATCCCCGCGTGCAGGGCAGACGTGGCCGAACTCGTCAAAGAACATGGGTTTTTCGGGCAGGTTCAGCTTCTTTAAGAACGCTCGATGGATGGCAATCATCTGATGCAGGCGCGGGCCGTGGTCCACGTGATAGTCATGGAAGGTATAAAAATCCAACCGCTTTTCGGGGTTGGTATCCTCGGCATAAATCTTTAAGAACTCCCACCACAGATGGGGGCGGTTGATGATGGAGTCGATGGCGTTTCCACCCACCAGCAACGGCTTTTCGTAGTGGTGCTTTTGGTTCAGTCGATTGACCGAGCGCACCACGCAACTGTACAGCTTGTAGTATTGCTCGGACGAAATCTGCCAATAATAACACTCGTTGGAAAACTCGATATAACGGATGTTGGGGCAGAAGTCTTTGTAATGCTCGATGGTGGTTTCTATAGCACGCTCATACTGTTCCCAAGTGACCAAGCCGTCCAGCACATCCCGTTCATACCGCCAGATACCCAGTAAGATATCGTCGGTCTTGTCGGCAAAGTTCTTCATCAGCTCTTTCATGGACGTCTGGGTCGCAAAAGTCCGTCCCCAGTAGGCACGCCACTTGCGCGGCTCATCCTCGAACAGAAAATGCCCGATGGGATAGTCAAATCGGAAGGTATCGGTGCGAAAATCATATACCTCGTCCAAACAAACATGATAGCGCACCAACCGTAACCGCCCATAGCTTTCAGCCACTTTCAGGGGCAAATCCGCATTGGGGGGAGCGGCACACATAGAGCACGCCTGACACCGTTCGGGATGACGATAGGGGATGGTGGTTTGGTTCACATCAGCAATTACTTTCTTCATACGCTCACCTCAAGTTTATTATAACTTTTCACATAAAAAAGTCAAGCCGAAACCCAAAACTCGATAATATTTCTACAAAATATAGTAAAGAAAGAAGGATTTTCATGTCTGTCCGTACCGACCTCGCCTTAGAAGCCCGCGAAATGGTTCAATCCCAAGCCCAAGCGTTGGATGCCCTGTCAGGCGTCCTTGCCGAAACCGAACACAAAGCCTCCCTGACCGTCACCCGTGTCAAGGTGGACGAGCAGGGGAGCCGCACCCTGGGAAAACCTCAAGGCGAGTATATCACCGTGGAAGCCCCCAATACCCTTTTTTCCGACCTCGACCTGCAAGAGTCTGTGACCCGTTGCGTGGCAGAGGAGCTTCGTCACCTTTTAGGGGAGCGCTCGGGCACCGCCTTGGTGGTGGGGTTGGGCAACCGTGATATTACTGCCGATGCCCTAGGCCCCCTGACCGTGGAGCGGTTATTGGTCACCCGACACTTAAAAGAAGCGATGCCGCAACTGGACTCCATGGCCTCGGTCTGTGCCCTGTCACCAGGGGTGCTGGGTCTTACAGGCATCGAAACGGCAGAAATCGTCCGCGGGGTCGTGGAGCGGGTATCGCCCTCTTTCGTCCTGATGATTGACGCCCTGGCGGCACGGCGGATGGAGCGGGTCAATACCACGGTACAGTTATCGGACACGGGCATCCGCCCTGGCGCAGGAGTGGGGAACCATCGCCTGCCGTTGGATGAGGAGACCTTGGGCGTCCCTGTTTTCTCCATCGGCGTGCCGACGGTGGTGGATGCGGCAACCATCGCCTCCGATGCGTTGGAAAGTCTCTGCCGCCATGCTCCCGACTCTTTTGCGGAGTTTTTCGGCAAAATGGACGAAGCCGACCGTCATGCAGTACTGTCCGAGGTGTTGGGCGGGGAGGAGCAGAACCCCTTTGTGACCCCCAAAGACATGGACAGTCGGGTGCGGAGGCTGTCGGTCATCTTATCGGAAGGACTTTCTCTCGCCCTGCAACCCCGACTGGATTTGTCCGAAATCCGTAGCTTAACAACTTGACTTTATTTGCTAATGGTGATAAAATAATCCAAGAGAATGATGAGAGGAGAATTTTATCATGGCAAAAAAAGTAGTTACTTTAGGCGAAATTATGCTTCGTCTGTCCACCCCTGGGTTCGAGCGGTTTGCTCAAGCCAAGTCCTTTGATGTAAATTATGGCGGCGGTGAAGCCAACGTATCGGTGGCTCTGTCCAACTTCGGTCTGGATGCCGCTTTTGTTACCAAGCTGCCCGATAACCCCATCGGTCAGGCGGCAATCGACGCACTGCGTAAGTACGGCGTTGACACCAAGAACATCGTCCGCGGTGGCGAGCGTATTGGTATTTATTATTTAGAAACGGGCGCTTCCATGCGTCCTTCCAAGGTCGTTTATGACCGTGCCCATGCGGCAATCGCAGAAGCAGACCCCTCCGAGTTCGACTGGGACAAGGCGTTTGAAGGCGCTGA
>JAGAUM010000070.1 GCA_017620795.1 Clostridia bacterium | reverse complement strand
TGTTACGGCCAAGGTTCGGCTTTTCGGCATACTTACTGGCGGTGACTGTGGGATGCGTAGTCTGCGTTGCCATCAACTTTTCTGCCCTTTTCAAAACGGTCAGCTTTGTCTTTGATGCACGGCGGCTGTTATTCTTCCCCTTATTATCGGTGGGGCTTGCCCATGTCCTGGCGTTGGGCATCAAAAAAGCGACATGGCTGTCTGCCATGCCGCAGGTGTTACAGTTGGGGGTGGGTGCGCTTACTTTTGTGGGGGTCTATGCCCTAAGCCTTAAAATAGCATACTCGCTAAACCGGGGACGGTAGCAAGCAGGTTGGTTAAGATGTGGCTTTCTTCTACTATCGCAGGGGAGAAGAGTCGTAAAATCACCGCCAGCACATAGCAGACGATGATGCCCTTTAAGCCGTTAAAGACCAGACCCAAAACCCGATTGATAAACTTCAGACCGGGAAGCTTAAAGACCCCGTCTAACAGTCGGACCAAGATGCTCAGCACCAGATAAATCAAGAGGAAGAGCACCACGTAGGTCAGAATGGACAGGAGGTTTAATGAAATGTCCGCAAAGGCGTCGGTAATCCCCAGCGCTTCAGAGAACTCTGCAGGAAGGATTTTGGGGATGGAAATATCCACCTGCTTTGTAACAGCGTCTGCAATGGTCTGATAGATGGGGGTTTTAAATAAGTACTCGGTAAAGGGCAGGTATAAAAGCTTGGTTAAAATGACCGAAGCCAAAACCCCTACCAGCCCAAAAAAGGATCGGATAAACCCGTGTCGCCATCCATTGACTAAAAACAGCAGGATAAAAGCGCAAAGCAGGATATCAAAAATCATTTCAAAGCCTCCTATCGGATGGACAAGAACTGAACCTCGTTCCCCGTCGAGTAGGCGACGGTTTTCTTGTCCAGCATACAGATTTCCCGCACTTCATGGTCGGCATCGAAGGTGGCAAGCACCCGTGCATGACGGTCAATCAACTGGATGCGGTTGATGCCGCTGACCACTGCCAGATTCTTATAGGTGGACAGCAAATTCAGCTCGGTTGCGGAGTCGTGACGGTGCGCCACCTCGTCCTTGTCATAGAAATAAAGGACGTCCGTTCCGCCCTCGGACACCAACAGGCAGGGTGCGTACGGGTCGGACAGGGACCAGTTTTTCAGGGTTCCGCTACATTCTATGTTATAAACCGCCTCGCCATTCCGACGGAATGCGCAGACCCCGTCCGAGAACCCGACCACAACCAGGTCCTTTTCGGACATATCGGTGAAGGTGGGAATCCGCTGACCCAGGTCCTTTTGTAAAATCGGCTCGGTACGGTGGATGTTAAACAGATGCAGGGTGGCTTGGGGTGCGGTGTGCTCTAAAGACAGGGTGCAGACCGCCAACTCGTTTCGGTCGGCAGACAGGCTTGCGTGGGTTGCCAGGTTCGCTCCCGAATGCCAGCGGTAAACCAACTCGCCGTTGCGATGGTAGACCAAAATCACGCTCTTATGTCCGCTATCCTCGGTAATGACCACCATGTCTCCGTCCTCATTGACCGAAGCGGAGAGGATGGCAAACTCCGTGTCAATGCTGCAAACCTCTTTGTCCTTGCGCCAAAGCTTTAAGGACTGCCCCATTTGTTGATAGAAGAGCAGATACCCGTTCGCCGTTGCCACATGGGCGTCCGAAACAGGCGCAGTGATGGCGGTGGCGTTTTCTGTTGCATCGGGGTCGATGGTCATATAGCTGTGGGGCTGAACCGAAAGAACCTTTCCTTCCGAAGGGAGCAGGCGCATCACCGTCTCACGGGTGTTGACCGCGCCTTCTTGGTCCAACAGCTCTACCTGCAAGAACCGACCCAGTAAGGTCTGGGACAGGTTACTCGACTTGTTCAGAAGCAACAGGGCGAAGAAGAGAATGATCAGAATCAAAATTCCTGAAAGAATCAGGCGCGCTTTCCTGTTCATAATAAGCCTCCATAAAGAAAAGTCCTTGTGGCGGTACGGTGATACCGCTTTCTTTCCGTTTCTGTTCTGCAATCAGTTGGGGGATGCAGTCTGCAGGCAGTTTGCCATTGCCGATGTAAATCAGCGTCCCCGTAATGATGCGGACCATGTTATACAAAAACCCGTTTCCGTACAGGTCGATGGTAATCAAATCTCCGCTTTTTACTACCTCTGCCTGATAAATGGTGCGGACCGAGGTCTTGGTGGTTGCCCCTGCAGAGCAGAAGGCGGAAAAATCATGAGTCCCAAGTAGGTCCTTTGCGGCAGTCTGCATCTTTTGAATATCCAGCTCCTGAGGATAGAAAAAGGCGTACCGACCTTCAAAGGGGTCGGGGTGACGGCTGTTTAAAATCCGATACCGATAGTGCTTCCCGATGGCGGAAAACCGTGCGTGAAAGTCCGCGTCCGCCTCGGTTGCGTCCAGCACCGTAATCCCTTCGGGCAGAAGCGCGTTTAAGGCAAAAGGCACCTTTTCGGCAGGGATGGCACAGTCGGTCTTGAAGTTGCAGGTATAGGTCTTGGCATGGACCCCTGCGTCGGTGCGACCTGCACCAACCACCGCAGTGGGCGCCTTTAAGACGGTGCTTAAAGTCTCTTCCAACACCTCTTGCACAGTAATCGCATTTTGTTGCCGTTGCCAGCCGTGGAAGTTCGTTCCATCATAGGCAATGGTCATTCGGATATTGCGCATGGCGCGCCTCCTAAACCAGTAATAAAATCAAGCCAATGCCAATCAAGGCAAACAGCAGGAAGGCAAAAATGTCCCGTTTTGCATAACGGAGCTCACGCAGACGGGTGCGACCCTCGCCACCGTGATAGCAACGGCTCTCCATAGCGGTTGCCAGATCGTCCGCACGGCGAAAGGCACTGATAAACAAAGGTACCAACACCGGCACAAAGCTCTTGGCACGCTGAAGCAGGCTTCCACTGTCGAAGTCCGCACCGCGAGCGGCTTGGGCTTTGATAATCTTGTCCACCTCTTCAATCAGCGTGGGAATGAACCGCAGTGCAATGGTCATCATCATGGCGAACTCATAAACAGGAACGCCCAGCTTCTTTAAGGGGGAAAGGAGCCGTTCTAACGCGTCGGTCAGTAAAATCGGCGTAGTGGTAAAGGTCAACAGGGAGGTGGCGGAAACCAAGAGTAAAATCCGCACCGCCATTAGCAGCGCCTGACGGATTCCTGCATCGGTGATGCGGATAATCCCCCAGGAAAAGTAGACGTGCGCTGCGTTGGCAGACCCGAAAAACAGGTTAAACACCGCGGTAAAGGCGATTAAGAACGCCACCGGCTTTAGCCCCTTTAAAAAGAACCCCACAGGGATTTTTGATACCAGTACAAACAGGGTGAGCAACACCCCTAACCCCAGATACACCCACGGGTTTTTGGTCACGAACAAAAAGACCATGTATAACACGACTAAAATCAGCTTGCATCGGGGGTCTAATCGGTGCAAGAGCGAATTACCGGGGAAGTACTGCCCCAAGGTAATGTCTTTAATCATGGCAGACACCTCCTTGGCTCAGTAAAGGAAGTAGCGCGTCGCACAACGCATCCACCGTATACAGGTTTTGGGGCAGTGCAATGCCCGCCTTCCGTAACCCGTCGGCAATTTTGGCGGCTTGCGGCACACTCAGCCCGATTTCATTCAGCTCCTCGGAGCGGGCAAAGACCTCATCCACCGTGCCCGATGCAAAGAGCGTACCGTGGTTAAAGACAAGTACCTCATCACAGGTGCGTGCCACATCCTCCATGCTATGAGAAACCAGTAAAACAGTGTTCTTCCGTTCTTTCTGAATCGCAACAATATTATTTAAAATCTCGTCCCGACCGATGGGGTCCAACCCTGCCGTCGGCTCGTCCAAAATCAGCACCTGTGGCTCCATTGCCAAAATCCCTGCAATGGCAACACGACGCTTTTGTCCGCCCGATAACTCAAAGGGGGAGCGGTCGAACAGCTCTTCTCCGATGCCTGTTAATTTGGCGGCACGGCGCACCCGCTCGTCCACTTCTTCTCGGGAAAGCTTCATGTTGGAAGGTCCAAAGGCGATGTCCCGATAAACCGTCTCTTCAAAGAGCTGATGCTCGGGGTACTGAAAGACCAGACCCACCGAAAAACGCAATGCCTTTAAGCCTGCGCCCGATTTGGGAATCTCCTCTCCGTCCAACAAAATCCGTCCATGATGGGGTTTTAAAAGCCCGTTTAAATGCTGAATAAAGGTAGATTTGCCCGAGCCTGTGTGGCCGATGATGCCGACCATCTTGTTCTCGGGAATTTTAACATTGATTTGCCGTAGCGCCACCTGCTCAAAAGGGCCGCCTTGCATATAGATATGGGTCAGGTTCTGGGTCTCAATCATGGTGACCTCCTAACCGAGGGAGTAGTGCAGAAATACACTCTTCTTCGTTTAACGCACAGTCGGGCAGGTCGATGCCCTGCTGTTTCAGTTGATACAATACTGCCGTCGCTTGGGGCACATCCAAGCCCAACGCTTTCATCCGCTCGACCTGTGCAAAGACCGAGTGGGGAGGCGCGTCCAGCTGAATCTTTCCCTCGTCCAATACCACCACACGGTCGCAAAGCGCCGCTTCGTCCATATAATGGGTAATCAAAAGCACTGTCATGCCCAGCTCCCGATTCAGGCGCAGGATGGCATCCATGACCTCACGGCGACCGACGGGGTCTAACATGGCAGTGGGCTCATCCAAAACCAGATACTTGGGGCGCATTGCCAGAATTCCTGCAATGGCAATCCGCTGTTTCTGTCCACCC
>JAGAUM010000069.1 GCA_017620795.1 Clostridia bacterium | reverse complement strand
TCATGATGTTTATCAACCATTATGAAAAGTACCTAACTTTTGCGATTCATACAGGGGACGCTGTTGCCAGCAATTATGAGGGAAATACCGATTTATACCGGTTTGGTGTTCCTACCAAGTTACCGGTTTTGAGTTGTCTTGGAAATCATGATAAGCACTCCTGTAACGGTGTAGTGCCGAATAAGGCAGATGTAAAAAGAACAGTTTTCGGACCGATGGAGAACTGGGATGCCACCTTTATGGAAGCAGAATCCTCGATGGCGTATTACAAGGATTTTCCCGAATCCAATGTCCGCTTGATTGTTTTGGATTTGTATTATGACCAAGAACAGCAGGTGGAATGGTTGCGTAACCTTTTGGCCCAAGCCAAAGAAGAAGGCATGCATGTTTTTACTGCCATGCATACGCCAACTGACAGACTGGTAGACTGTCCGCCAACTACTTTCCATACCGTGATGGATTGGAGTGTCTTAAACGAGGGTATGCCCAAAACTGTTTATGAAGACACCATTGCCGATTTCATTGACGACGGGGGTATTTACATCTGCAACCTTTGCGGACACCATCATCATGACCTGTTTGGGTATACCGAGCGTGGTGTTCTAAACGTTGCGGTTGAAATGGCAACCTGCTGGGCACCGTGGGACGATACCATCCGCGTATTTGACACCTCGACTTACGACTGTTTTAATGTTACTTCCGTTGATGTTAATACTGGTATCTTCCGCATTGTAAGAATAGGAAACAATATTGACTATTTCTTGCGTCAAAAACATGTTCTTTGCTATGACTACATCAACCGCAAGATGATTTATACCGATTAAGGAGGGGAACGAAATGCCAAGAGATACGATAGGGGAAAAATTTGCCCTCGACAATATTTTAGATGTTGCAAAGCCCATGGAGGCGGCAATTATTCAAGGCTCTGCAGGACGTTCACCGTTTTTGTTTAATGACCCGTATCAGCCGCTACAGTTTGTTCACGCTTCAGATATGCATGGCTTGCAAGACCCGTGGAACCGTATGATTCTCTTTACCAACCACTATAAGGACTATTTGTCCTTTGCGATCCATACGGGTGACTTTTCGGGCACCGCTGCCGACTGGATTGATGTGTGTGCTCGTGCAATTCCGTGTGACCGTCCCATCTTGCAAAGTACGGGAAACCATGACCGTGCAGATGCCCAAAAAATCGCCGGTGACGGCGCTAAAGCGCTGGTTCATTCTCATATTTTCAACCACACCGAGGATTGGGATGTTACCTATATGGATTGTGACTATCCCATGGCGTACTACAAAGACTTTCCTGAGTCGAACATTCGCCTGATTGTGCTGGATTTGTATTTTGATATGGAGAAACAGATTCAGTGGTTAACCGCATTATTAAACCGTTCTAAAGAAGAGGGAATGTCCGTCATTACGGCGACCCACCAGCCTACCGCCAATCTGGTTGAGTTTCCTGATACCACCTTCACCACGGCAATGGATTGGTCGCGGGTTTATAAAGATTATCAAAACGATTATCCCATTGTTCATACGGACTTTGAAGAACCCATTGCCGACTTCATTGACGCAGGCGGAGATTATATCTGCCACTTAAGCGGACACCATCACCGTCCGTACTTTGGCTATACCGAGCGGGGAGTGTTAAACCTTTCTGTCGGTGTGGGGAACCCGTGGGGAAACTGGAACGATTCGAAACGCGTATTCGACAGTGAAGCCTATGACTCCTTCAATGTGGTTTCGGTGGATGTCAATACCCACTTGCTTCGCATCATTCGTATCGGTAACGATTTGGACTACTATTTACGTCGCCAGAGCCTACTCTCATACGATTATAAAAACAAGAAAGTCATTTATAACGGCTAATAAAAAAGAGCCTGTAGCAAACGCTACAGGCTCTTTTTGTGTATAGTTATCGAATTACTTTTTCAATGCCGTCCTTTTGCTGCAAGGCTTCACAATCGCCCTCAAAGGTGTTGCCCTCCAAGGTCAAAACGCCCATGTGTCCTGCAACAATATGACCGGTGGAATTTTCACCGTCTTTGAAGGTGCAGTTTTTAATGGTAACTGCTTTGGTTTCACGCAACTGCATTTGAATACCGAAGTTGTTCTCAAACGTGCAGTTTTCAAAGATGACCTCACCCTGGTCGATGGTCTTGACATAGGTGTTGATTCCGGTAGCAATGTCACAGTGGACGGT
>JAGAUM010000068.1 GCA_017620795.1 Clostridia bacterium | reverse complement strand
TGCACCACAAAAATCACGATTTTGAGTGCAGAACAAGGAAAAGAGGTGCGGGAATCCTTGACGGATTCCAAGACTCTTTGACACAGTTATGTGCCAAAATCATGGTTTTTGGGCGATTTATCCCTAAGAAGCACCGCCGTTGGGGAGCTTTTTTTATTTTTGTTTTCTTTCTTCGACAAGTTTTGCAACTCTGCTTCGCTATAATATTTCATAGAGGTTTTGAATAAATTACTATTGGGTGACGGCCATGATTGTCTATGCAGATGTTTTGTTTTTAATCAATTTTATTATCAACGCGTTGCTGTTACAGGCAACAGCCTTGCTTGGAAAATGCCAACGAGTCGCATGGCGGATTGTATTCGGTGCGGCGTTGGGTGCGGTCTACGCGGTTTGTATGTTCTTTCCGCGGCTGCACCTTTTTTACACCCTGCTCTTTAAGCTGGTCTTTGGCTCGGTATTGATGGCACTGGTCTTTCGCCCTGCCCGACTGACGGCATTTTTGCGCATCAGTGGGATTTTTTATGCCGTCTCCTTTCTTTTTGGCGGTGCGGTCTTTGGGGTCATGCTCCTGACCGATGCCGGAGTTATGAGCCGTGCAGTCATCCAAAACGGTGTTTTATATTTCGACCTGCCTGCAGAAGTGCTTTTTGGCACCGTCTCGGTCTGCCTGATTGGGGTCTGGGTCTGGCGAAAAACCGCTCCCTTGCGACTTCGAAAGCAAAGCCTTTATCGGGATGTGCAGGTGACCTATGAGGGCAAGACCGTCTCGTTACGCGCCTTGGTAGACACGGGGAACACCTTAACCGACCCGCTGACCCTGACCCCTGTCATGATTGCAGAGTTAGACGCCTTACGGGAGCTGTTACCCCCCTGCCCGACCTTTTCGGTAGAAGAACTGTCGGTCGGCGCCATGGCCACGCGCCTGCGCGTGATTCCCTTTACCTCGTTGGGGACGAAGCACGGGCTGTTACTGGGGTTCCGCCCCGACGCAGTTACCATTGCCACCAACACCCATTACGATATTGTGGTGGGGTTATATGAGCACGATTTATCCGACGACCGCAGTTACAATGCGCTGGTCGGCGCGGATTTGATTGTATAGAAAGGAGAAACCATGATTCCGTTTACTGTTGGACCCAAGCTTTGCGAGCTTCTGCGCAGGTGGCGGTTGCTATTGCCACAGAACAGTTTTTATATCGGCGGTTCGGAGACGCTGCCACCTCCACTAACCTTGGAGGAAGAAAATGCTCTGCTCGCCCAGTTAGACGAGAATGCCGAGGCGGTACGCAAGACCTTGATTGAACGGAACCTCCGTTTGGTGGTATACATCGCACGGAAGTTTGAAAACACGGGGGTTGGGGTGGAAGACCTGATTTCCATCGGGACGATTGGGCTGATTAAAGCCATCAACACCTTTAAGCCTGACCGCAAAATCAAGCTGGCGACCTACGCCTCCCGTTGCATTGAAAACGAGATTTTGATGTACTTACGGAAAAACCAGTCCCGACGGAGCGAGGTGTCTATTAACGAACCCTTAAACATCGACTGGGACGGCAACGAGCTGTTACTGTCGGACATTTTGGGTACCGACCCCGAACTGGTCTACGGCGAGATTGAAGAGGAAGTGGATCGGGAGCTTCTTGCCCTTGCCATGAAAAAGCTGACCGAGCGGGAAAAGCTGATTATGGAGCTGCGGTTCGGCTTAAAAAGCAAAGAAGAAAAGACCCAAAAAGAGGTGGCAGATTTACTAGGGATTTCCCAGTCTTATATCTC
>JAGAUM010000067.1 GCA_017620795.1 Clostridia bacterium | reverse complement strand
GTCTTAAACTGACTGTCAAAGAGGTAGCGGAAGTATTCCTTAACCTCCGACCACTTGGCAATATCCTTTCGGGGGTTCTTACCACCGCGGTCGATGGAGAAGAAGGCAAGCGCCTTTTCCTTGTCCGAAAGCATCTGCTCCAGTTCAGGGTCGTATTCCTTTGCCCAGGCAAGCGCATGGTCATAGACCTGCTCTGCTGTCCAGTAGGCAATGCGATTCTTGCTGACGTCGGTCAGCTTCACCAGGTCAAAGAGCGCGCCGCTCTGGCTCATCTTCTTTAAGGAGAAGGGGAACTCGTCCTGGGAGGCGGTGGGGTTAGGCTTGCGCCACTCCTCAAAATTGGAGTTGGCAAGGGTCATTAAATACTCCATGACCGACTCTTGGGGGAAGCCCACTTCATGGTAGTAAGAAACGGTGGCTTCAGGGTCTTTGCGCTTGGACAGTTTCCGCTTTCCGCCATTTTCCTCTTTCATGACAGGGGCAATGTGTGCATACTTGGGAAGCTTATGTCCCAAGACCGAGAACAACTGTACGTGGGTGGGCAGGGATGCAATCCACTCGTCCCCACGGATGACGTGGGTGGTGCCCATCAGATAATCGTCCACTGCATGGGCGAAGTGATAGGTGGGAACGCCGTCGGTCTTTAACAGGACAATATCCTGAATGTTTTCGGGCATCTCCAGCTTACCGCGAATCAAGTCCCCCACCGTGATACGACGGTCTTCCTGACCGGGGGAACGGAGACGAACCACATAAGGCTGTCCTGCTTCAATTTTGGCAATAGCCTCTTCTTCGGTCAGATTACGGCAGTGTGCGTACTTGCCATAATAACCGGGGTTTTCCTGATGCTGTTCCTGCGCCAGGCGGATGCCTGCCAGCTCCTCTTCGGTACAGAAGCACGGATAAGCCATGCCCTGTTCCACCAGGCGCTTGACAAAGCTTTGATAGATTTCTTTTCGCAGGCTTTGGGTGTAGGGGCCGTAAGCGCCCTTTTCTTCGGTCAGGGACAGTACGCCCTCGTCCGAGTCGATGCCGAACTGGGATAAACCGGTGACAATCGCCGAAACACCGTCTTCGATTTCACGTTTCTTGTCGGTGTCCTCGATTCGTAAGATAAACACACCGTCGGTGGTCTTGGCATAGCGGTAAGAAATCATCGCCGCAAAGAGTCCGCCGATGTGTAAAAATCCGGTAGGACTGGGTGCAAAACGGGTGACCGCTGCCCCCTCTTTTAATTCCCGTCTCGGAAAGGCTTGATACCAATCCTCGGGTGTTTTTTGAATATGGGAAAACATGAGCTCTGACAGTTTACTCAAGTTTCTTCGCCTCCTAAACACAGTATTCCTATTATATCATTACTATTATAGTGCAAAATCGCCCCAAGGTCAAGAAAAAAAGAGCCTTTTAGGCTCTTTTTATGGTAGGATTTCCAAGGAAACTTCCCCTGTTTCTAGATTCACCGTGTAGGTATAGGTTCCCTTTTCGTGAATCGTAAAGGGTGGCGTGGTAACGTCTATCGACATTTCAAACTTCTCATCAAAATGACGGGTGTAGACCAAAGTCTTGCCGTCCTCCGAGAAGGTGATGGTATCGGGCATCCGCTCATTTCCCCAGAAGTTTTCCTTCGGCAAGGGCAACGAAACGGTGGTACCGTCCCCCAATGCCGAGCCCTCTTTGTATACCAACCGCAAGCCGGTATAACCGCCGTGAGGGATGCCGCCGGTTGAGACCTTCACCAAAGAAAAGGCGTCGGTCGCGTGGATGATTTCATAGGTCCGCAGGCCCGGCTCCACAATATCCGCTAACACCTGATCGTGGGTGGGCTTTTGGTACACCAAAATCCCTGCGGCATTCAGCGCCATCATCATTTCATCGTTTCCACGACGCATATGGTTCAACAAGATTTCTTGGTTAGCGTT
>JAGAUM010000010.1 GCA_017620795.1 Clostridia bacterium | reverse complement strand
ATGGGCAAAGTCATCGGCAAGCAGGGTCGCATTGCAAAAGCAATCCGTACCGTCATGAAGGCTGCTGCTACCGGCGAAAACAAAAAGGTTACGGTTGACATTTTAGAACCGGAAGAATAAGCAAAAGGGGCTGTCTTGACAGTCCTTTTCGCTTATTGGAGGAAATATGAACGAAAAGCGTATCGAAGTCGGTCAAATCGTCGGCGTGCATGGTATCGCAGGCGAAGTTAAAATTCAACATTGGTGTGACGATGCTTCTGCCTTTTTGAACCTGAAAAAGGTCTGGTTTAACGGCGATTGGCATCAGCTCATTTCCCCTCGCCAGCATAAAAACGTCATTTTATGCAAGCTAGAAGGAATTACTGATCGTAATGCCGCAGAAGCTGCTCGTATGTGCATTTTAGAAGCAGAGCGTGCTCAACTCCCCCCACTTCCTGAAGGTCGCTACTTTATTTGCGACTTGGTGGGGTTGCGTGTCATTACCGACGAAGGTCGGGAACTGGGGCGCTTGTCTGATGTGTTTGAGACGGGTAGCAATCAGGTCTATGAGGTCATCTCTCCTGAAAAGAAGAAGTATTATCTCCCTGCTATCGAGTCTGTACTGTTGAATACAGACATTGAAGCAGGGGTGCTTACAGTACATCTTTTGGAAGGATTGATTGACGAATGATATTTGATGTCTTGACCCTGTTTCCCGAAATGATACAAAGCATCGTTTCCGAGAGCATTATCGGTCGCGCCATTCAAAACGGATATTTGACCGTCAACTGCGTGCAGATTCGCGATTTTTCCTCTGACAAGCACCGCCGCGTGGACGACTATCCTTACGGCGGCGGAGACGGCATGGTCATGCAGCCCGAACCTATTTGGGAAGCTTATCAGTCCGTCTTAAAAACCTGTGAAGAAAAGCCTCGCTTCATCTACCTTTCTCCCCAAGGAAAGTTACTAACCCAAGAACTTGCAAAAGAACTTTCCAAGGAGCCACGCCTCGTTTTGCTTTGCGGTCATTATGAAGGAGTCGATGAACGGGTATTGGAAATGACCGCGGCAGAAGAAATCTCCATTGGAAACTACGTGCTGACCGGTGGTGAATTACCCGCGGCTATCCTAATTGATGCCGTTGGTCGCATGGTCCCCGGTGTTTTAGCTGCCGATACCTGCTTTGAAAACGAGTCCTTATATGACGGACTTTTAGAGTATCCTCAATACACCCGTCCCCCTGAATATATGGGGTATGAAGTTCCAGAAATCCTACGAGAGGGACATCATAAAAAGATTGAGGAATGGCGCCTTACCGAGTCATTAAAGCGGACTTTAAAAAAACGTCCCGAATTGCTGGAAGGACGCGAACTCACCAAGGAAGAAGCAAAGATTTTAGAGCGTTTAAAAACGGACAATTAATTCACATAACCACCGGGATAACTTAATTGTACGCTGCCTAATCGTCCGATTAACGCACCCATAAATGTGATAGACGCACGAAGTTTACGCATCAATTCTTCAGGCAGGGTGTTTCCCGTTAAGTTGGAGGAATCAACCGTCACAGTATTCCCCTCCTGCTTAACCCGACAGCCAAGCAGGCGCAAAGCGTCTAACATATATGTGACATCCGAAATCATCGGGCAGTCATATAAAACGCTCTCTGTTTCACCTAAGAGTGTTGCCGCCAGAATCGGCAATGCAGCATTTTTGGCGCCGTGAATACGCAAGTCCCCTTCTAAACGTTCACCGCCAGAAATCAATAATTTCCCCATAAGACCATCCTTTCTGTTCTACATATTATGCCAATCGGCAACAACATGTGAAACAGACAAATACACCAGGAGGAAAACATGGATCTGTTTGAATTAGCTCTCTCGCGGGTTCAAAAGCCCGCTCGTTATATTGGCAACGAACTCAATAGCGTACACAAAGAAAAAGCTGATGTACGCTTTGCGTTTTGTTTTCCCGATGTCTACGAGGTGGGAATGTCTCACCTTGGCATCAAAATTTTATATCACATCATCAACAACGTAGAAAACTTTGCTTGTGAGCGTGTCTAT
>JAGAUM010000066.1 GCA_017620795.1 Clostridia bacterium | reverse complement strand
TTGGTGATGATTGGCGGACTGATTCTGTTTCAGCATTAAAAAAGCACCCATAAGGGTGCTTTTTTTATTTGATAATGGGGTATAACTGGATGGTGTTGCCACCGTCTACTGTCAGCTCTGCGCCGGTGGTGTTGCGTGCGTGTGCCGCAAAGTAAAAGACGTAATCGGCAATGTCAGCACCCACTGCCACATCCCCGATAGGGGTAAATCGAGAGGGAACGGATGCATAAAACTCGGGATTCTTTTCCCAACGGTCGGTCTTGATCATACCGGGTAAGACCGCATTGACACGGATGTTATACTGTCCCAAATCCATTGCCAAGGCGCGCATCAAGCCTAACTGTCCGCCCTTGGAAGAAACATAGGCGACACGGTTGGGAATGGCGCGATAAGCCGTGTTGGAATTGACAAAGACGATGTTTCCGCCACCCTGCTGACGCATCCGTGCGGCAGCATGCTCAGACAGGCAGAAGTTCCAGGTGACATTGGTGTTGATGACCTTCATAAAATCGGTCAGGGGATTTTTAAAGAGCTCTTGATTCAAGCCTTGATCGGCGGCGTTTAATACCAAGGTCTCTGCAAAAATGCCTTTTTCGTCCAGCCAGGCAAAAAGGGCATCCACCGCGGCTTCGTCCACCGTCCGCTCGTCAATCAGAGAGTCAATGGCATAGCCGTAGACCTCGGATTGGGGGAAGTCTTTACGGTAGGCAAGCTCTGCCTGCTCCACCGCTTCCTGTTTACGACCGGTAAAGACAACGCCATAGCCTTCGGAAAGGAACTTTTTCACGATATCGACACCGGTATTGATGCAAGCGCCGGTTACTAAAGCGTATTTCATAGTGTACTCCTTAAAAATAGAATTCGGTCTTGGCAGGACGGATGTCCGTCAAAGCACCAGTATAGTGGCGGAGGGTGTGGGGCTGATAGGGATGGGCGAGGCAAGCTTCCTCGTCAATCTCAATGCCCAGACCCGGTTTTTGGGGGATGGTGATATAGCCGTTCTCGTAGTGCAGGGTTTCGTTGCAGACCTCTTTTCGCCAAGTAACGTCCGAGTACATAATTTCTAAAATCTCAAAGTTGGGGCAGGTTGCCGCCAGTTGCAAGGTTGCGGCATTGGCAACGGGGCCCGACGGGTTATGAGGCGCGAAGGGAATGTAACGGCTCTCTGCTTCTGCGGCGATTTTCTTCAGTTCCATGATGCCCCCTGCGTGGGAGATATCGGGTTGGATATAGTCTGCTGCACAAAGGTCGAACATCTTGCGGTAGTCCCAACGGGTGTATAACCGTTCCCCTGCGGAAATCGCCACGGGGGACTTGTCCCGAACGGCTTTTAAGGCTTCTAAATTATCAGGCGGAACGGGCTCTTCAAAGAGCATGGGCTTGAACTGTTCCAGCTCTTTTGCAATCTTGATGCCGGTGGGGATATTGAATCTGCCGTGACCTTCGATTAACAAGTCCACCTCATTGCCCACCGCTTCGCGGACGGCGGCAACATTGCGGAGCGCCTTGTCCAGTTCGGCATTGGAGATGTTTAAGTAGTTCTTGCCAAAGGGGTCCCACTTCATGGCGGTGATGCCACGCTGAACAGCAATTTTGGCTTTCTCCCCAAACTCGTGAGGTTCTTTGGCGCCTGCAAACCAGCCGTTGACATAGATGCGGACACGGTCGTTAACTTTGCCGCCCAACAGTTGGGAAACGGGAACACCCAGCTTCTTGCCTAAAATATCCCACAGTGCCATTTCCACGGCAGAGAGGGCGGACATCAAAACAGGGCCACCGCGCCAGTAAGCGTCACGGTAAATAGCGTGCCAGTGTTTTTCGATATCCAAGGGGTTCTCGCCCACCAGGTACTCGCGGATATGCTCCACGGCGCCGATTAAGGCTTTTTCCTTGTATTCCAAAGTCGCTTCACCCACGCCGTCGATGCCTTCGTCTGTATAGACCTTGACAAAGACCCAATTGGTGCGGAAACAGTCTACGGCAAAGGTTTTAATATCTGTTACTTTCATCATTCCACCTCAATTTTCTGATAGATTTGGGGGATTACTTTCGGTTCGTATAAAAAGGTTTCGGGGTCTAAATCGTCAAAAAGACCGAAGTGTAAGGGCACCGCAACCGACGGGCAAATCCGCTGACAAAAACGGGTCGCGTCCGTTGCGTTCATGTTATTGCCCACCCCGTTGATGGGTAAAAAGAGCAGGTCGATTTTATGGGGCAGGGCGGTAAAGATGTTTTCGTTATAGAGGGTATCCCCTGTAATATAGTAGGTCTTTTGACCGTCAGCCATAATCACCCCGATGGCATCAGGGTCGCTATGCTCGGCGGCAACGGCAGTGAAGCGGAAATCGCCTTCCGTCCAGGAGGTACCACGGTTGAAGAGGACATAGTTGTTGCTTCCACCGATTTTGCGGACTTCCTGCCAGACCGACGCAGGTGCCAAAACCGTTATTTGGGTCTGGTCGGTTAGAAAGTGTCGCACCGTTTCGGGGTCATAGTGGTCCAGATGGTTATGGGTAAAGACCATGACTGTGGGCTTTTCTGCAAAGAAACGGAAATCAACAGGGACCCGACGCTTGTTTTTAGGGTTGATTTTAGCAACGCTGTCTGATAAGTAGGGGTCAATTAAGATACAAGCATTCCCTTTTTTTAGGAGAAGGCCAGCCTGACCCAACCAAGTAATGTCCATCCTTTCACCTCGCCTATTGACACAGCTTTTTCTTTATTATATAATATTTCTTATCAAAAAGACAACAGAATCTTATCGTATTTATTAGAAATTTTATGAAAATGAGGGCATCTTATGATTCTTCCAAAGATTGTCGCCATCGGGATTTATAATTCCGATTTGGCGGTAAAAAACCTCAAGGTTACCAAAAAACGTACCACCACTATGTTTGAAATCGAACTGCCCATCGACCGCGGTGGTGTTTCGTATATTGATGAGGAGGAACTTCCCATCACCCCCGATATGATCATTTGCGCCAAGCCGGGACAGACCCGCCACTCGAAGTTGCCCTTTAAGTGCTACTACATCCACATGATTTTAGAAGAGGGGGAGCTTTACGAGTCGCTGATGCGTTGCCCCGTGTTTGTCCGTCCCGATAGGATGGAACGGTATCGGGACATTTTCATTGCCCTCTGCCGACACCATGAACAGGGGTTGGAAAATGATCATATTCGAATCCAGAGCCTGATTTTGGAGCTGGTTTATCTGCTGAACAAGGATACGAAAAAGATGGTCTATGGCGGAAAGTCCAAGATCGGAAACCGCAATGCCATTCACGCAGTGATTGACTATATCGGCAAAAACCTGACTGCCGATTTGTCCTTGGAACAGGTGGCGGCGGTTGCCAAAATCAGCCCCATCCATTTTCATAACTGTTTTAAGCAGGCAACGGGGCGAACTTTGCGGGAGTATGTGGAAGAACAACGGATTAAAAAAGCCACCAACCTGATTGTATCCACCGACTGGACTTTGACCCGTATTTCCAACGAGTGCGGATTTTCTTCCCAAGCCTATTTTTCCCACGTGTTTAAACGACGGTTGGGACAGACCCCGAGAGAGTATGCCAAAGGGGTCTTTGACCAGTACGAAAAAGAGCTTCCCTAAGGAAGCTCTTTTTTCTTATAAAAGTTTTAACAGACGGAACATAATGACGGCGGCTTCCGCACGGGTGGCGTTACCCTTTGCGTTAAAGCTTCCGTCGGGGTTGCCTGCAACCAAGCCTAAGTTTACTGCCTTGGCGATGGGTGCTACCGCCCAGTCCGAGAAGGTTGCGCGGTCGGTGAAGTGGCTGATTTCGGCAGTCTTGACCGAGGG
>JAGAUM010000009.1 GCA_017620795.1 Clostridia bacterium | reverse complement strand
GAACATTCAGATTGATGTTGCAGAAAAAAGCAGTAAAGGAGAAACATAATGAAAGCAATACTTGTAAATGATGACAGAAGTTTAAGCTGGGACAACGTTCCCGACCCGCAGATAAAATCCGAAGAAGTTTTGGTTGAGATTCATGCGGCGGCTTTAAACCGTGCGGATTTAATGCAGAGAGAGGGAGATTATCCACCTCCGCCAGGATGCCCTGAATGGATGGGGCTTGAAATTGCCGGTGTTATAACACGGATGGGCGATGAAGCAAAGGTAAAATCAAACTGGAAAATCGGTGACAAGGTTTGTGCACTACTTGGCGGTGGTGGTTATGCGGAATATGCTGCGGTTAAATATGATATGCTTATGCCCGTTCCGAAAAATTGCAGTATGATTGAAGCGGCGGCAATACCTGAGGCATTTGCAACAGCCTATCTTAATCTTTTTATAGAGGGTAATATTAAACCTGGTAACACACTTTTGATGAACGCGGGCGCATCAGGTCTTGCGAGTGTTATAATTCCTATGGCAAAATCCTTTGGAGCAAGAGTTATTACAACTGTTTTAACTGATGAAATTGCCGCATCAATTAAACATCTGAACGCGGACAGAGTTGTTGTTACAAAAAAAGAAGATATATCCGAAGTTTTAAAAGAAGAACTTGCAAGCGGCACATCTGTTGATGTTACAATTGACTGCCTCGGTGGTGAAATTATGGGTAAATGTATTCATTATTTAACACATGGAGCCAGATGGATTATGATTGCAGCGCTTGCAGGACAGAAAACAGAAATTGACCTTAAAAATATTTATGTGAGGAATGTACGTATTGTCGGAAGTACTCTCCGTTCAAGAACTCCTGAAGTGAAAGCACAGATTCTCGCGGAGCTTGTGGAAAAGGTGTTTCCAAAAATCGAAAGCGGTGAGGTTAAACCTACAATTCACGCTGTTTTGCCTATAACAGAAGCAGAAGCAGCACACGATATTCTCTATAAAGGACAGAATGTCGGAAAGGTAGTTTTACAAGTTAAATAATAGTATAACAAAAATGCACTCAATTTGATTTGAGTGCATTTTTGGTTTTCATAAAACTGTCCTCAGGAACACTAGCCTTAATCCGTACTCTTTTTTTATTGATTCCACGCCTCGCCGTTTATATAAACTTGCTGAACGTTTAATGCATCATCCACAATCACCAAGTCGGCACGCTTGCCAACGGCAATGCTTCCGATTTCCGCATCCAGCCCCGATGCACGGGCAGGGGTCAGGGTTGCCATCTTAATCGCTTCGGTCTCGGGAATGCCAAAGGCGATGGCGTTTTGTACCATCTTGCGGAGGTTGGTGGTGGAGCCTGCCAGCGCTCCGTCCTGAGTCCGCGCGATACTGTCCTTGACGGTGATTTTAAGCTCGCCCAAGAGGTATTCCCCGTCGGCATAGCCTGTTGCCGCCATAGAGTCGCTGATTAAGACCATCTTGTCACTGCCCAGCATTTTATAAAGCATCCGTACCACCGACGGGTGCAGATGCACCCCATCGGAAATGACTTCACAGAAGATGCCTGCATCCACCGACGCGCCAATGGGGCCGGGGTCCCGATGGTTCAAAGGAGGCATAGCGTTGAAGGTGTGGGTTAAGATGCTCCCCCCTGCTTCGATGCCTGCCATCGTTTCGTCATAATTGGCAGTGGTGTGACCCAAGCTGACCCGAACACCCAGTTTGGTGGCTTCACGGATAAAGGGGATGTTTTCGGGCTGAGGCGCAACGGTCATCAACCGAATCTTACCCTCTGCCGCAGAAAAGATGTCTGTAAATTCTTTGGCATCAGCCGTGCGAATCTGGTCATGGGAATGGGCGCCTGCCTTTTCGTGGGTGATGTAAGGCCCTTCCTGATTGACCCCGAACTCGGCACGGTCTTTTAAGTAGTCCATAACACGCAGGTACTCTTCCTTCGAAGCGGTAACCAGGGTGGGCAGGAAATGGGTGATGCCATTTTCATAAAGATAATCCCGATAGGCTTCATAACCTTTACCATCGTTCATATCCACGCCGACACCGCCATGGGTGTGCTGATCGTACAGACCGGGGATGACCTTGGCACCTTTTAAGTCTATGCCGTCCTCGTCGGTCTTGCCCACAAGCTCAATACGGTCGGAAAAGATCAGGTCGGTCAATTCCCACTCAAACTGCTCGTTCAATACGGTCGCGTTTTTAAAAACCGTTCTCATTCTTCTTCCTCCTCATTCTCAACGGGCGGTTCATATTCCACCATTTCGTTTAAGGCACGGACAATGCCTCGGGCAATCGCCACCGCCTGTTTTTCTACATATTCGGGGTCTTTAAGCATCAAGAGCTCTTCGGGGTTGCTTAAGAACAGACCCTCACAAATGACCGCAGGCATCTTGCTCAAACGGATAACCGCCATACCGGGGGTATGCTTGACCCCACGGTCGGGACGCTCTAACTGCTCGACCAGTTCTTCCTGAATCAGCTCTGCCAGACGCTTGCCGCTGATGCCATAGTCCTCTAGCACTTCTTCCGAGCCGTAAAGCACTTCGCTTCCCTTGGCATCGGGAGAGGTAAAGGAGTTGTTATGGATGCTGACAAACAAGGCAGCGTCTTTTTTATTGGCAATCTCCGCACGCTCGGACAGGGACACGTCGGTGTCGGTCATGCGGGTCATATAGGTATCCACGCCAATGTCTTTTAACAGGGTATTGGCACGCAGAGCAATCTGCAGGTTGACCTTCTTTTCATACAAAGACTCTTCTCCGTCCTCGTCATACCCGACCGAGCCGGTCTCCGCTCCGCCATGACCTGGGTCGATAACCACTAAAAGGTCTTTGGCTTCTTCCTTTAAGGTCAGGTCGGAAAGCTGTTCACTATCCCCGTGCCAGAACAGGATACGGTTGCCTGATAAGGCGGTCTTGGTTCCTTCGGTCAGACGGATGGTCAGATAGCTTTTGTTCTTCTTGGTAGTGACCTTTACCGACTTACAAAATTCGTTATCAAAATTCAAGGTCTCTGCGTCGTAGGTCATTTTATTGACCGTGACGGTGACGATATCGCCCTCCTGCTCTAAGGCCAGGTCATCCTCCTCCGCACCGCCGCAAACAATGGTGGGCGGATCGTCATAGAGGTAGATGCGGTCTCCTTGGTACTGGAAGTCGATATACAAGGTCTTTCCGTCTGCAGTCTTGGAAATTGCCGACTCTGCAGGCTCGGTCAAGTCCACCACCACGCGGGATGCCATGGGGTTCTTGGAAAACTGGGAAAAGCGGATGCTGGGCACCATGGGACACTCGGTCTCAACAGGTGACGGAGCAGTGGTACCAAGCAGGGTCTTATCCAAGTCCAGCACCAAGCGGTCGGGCTCTTTTAAGGTAAAGGACGAGAAGTTCACGTTCTTCTGGTCAAAGGACAGGGCAATCCGCAAGCGTCCCTCATATTCTTCCCATTCATAAGAAATCTTTTTTAAGGTGTGAGTGAAATCCCCCTGAGGCTTTTTCACGCTGACAGTACGGGTTTGGGGGTCCCAGTCGACGTCGCACGCCAAGCACTCGGACACAAAACGGACAGGCACCATGGTACGGTCATCAATCAGGGTGGCGGGTACGTCTAAGGTGCGGGACTCTCCGTCTACACTGGCTTCTTTCTGGTCGATGACCAGCTCCACCTTCACATCCCCTGAAATGACCACGCGACGCTCCTTGGCAATCCAGTCGACCTTGGCACCCATCGTCTCAAAAATTTTGCGTGCAGGAACCAGCGTCCGATTATCAACGATAACGGGCGGTACATCGGTTTTGATTTCCTTGCCGTCTAACAACAGCTTGATGTCGGTCTGGTCAGGCTCTTCAAAGCGGACACCGTTTAGGATATAAAAAGACGCCTGGGTGCTGACCGAAGAAAACAGGGTCAGGCATAAGACCAACGCCAATACACGCAAAACAAAGGGTCGTTTCATGGTTTTCCTCTCTTGTTGTTAAAATGAAAGCTGTGCGCCCTCGATACCGAAATAGCGTGCCGCCTCGGCAGTCGCCATTCGTCCACGGGGGGTACGATTCAAAAATCCTAACTGTAATAAGTACGGTTCATACACATCTTCGATGGTGTTGCTATCCTCACCCACAAAAGCGGCAAGGGTATCCAAGCCAACAGGTCCACCGCCGAAGTTGGTTAAAATAGCGGTCATTAACCGACGGTCGATGCGGTCCAAGCCCAGCTCGTCCACATCCAGCATCTTTAAGGCATGGTCGGCAACTGCCGCGGTAATCATGCCCTCGTTTTGCAACTGGGCGAAGTCTCTTGCGCGCTTTAAGAAGCGGTTGGCGATTCGGGGCGTACCACGGGAACGGGAGGCAATCTCCAGCGCCCCGTCACGGTCAATGGCGACACCCAAAATCCCTGCCGAGCGGGTGACGATTTGCGCCAGCTCCTCGGGGGTGTAAAGTTCCAACCGCATGACCATGCCGAAACGGCTTCTTAAGGGAGCAGAGACCATTCCTGCCTTAGTAGTGGCACCGATTAAGGTAAAGTGGGGCAGGTTGACACGCAGGGTCTGTGCGCCCATACCCTTACCCAAAACGATGTCTAAGGCATAGTCCTCCATAGCGGAATACAAGACCTCTTCCACGGCTCGGGACAGACGATGGATTTCGTCAATAAAGAGCACATCATGCTCCGACAAGCCCGAAAGAATCGCCGCTAAATCCCCCGGCTTTTCAATGGCAGGGCCCGACGTCACACGCAGTTGCACCTGCATGGTGTTGGCGATGATGCCAGCTAAAGTGGTCTTGCCCAGTCCGGGAGGCCCGTAAAGAAGCACGTGGTCCAAGGCTTCTTTCCGTTGCATGGCGGCTTCCATAAAGACCGCCAGATTATCTTTGATATTTTCCTGACCCACATACTCGGACAAGCTATGGGGGCGCAGGTCATGGTCCAAGCCGAAGTCGTTTGCTGCGGTCTCGGGCGAGGTGACACGTTCATCCATGAGCGGTTCCTCCTATCGTTTATTCAACTGCACCAAGGCTTGGCGAACCTGTTCGCCCGTAGGTGCGGACGGGTCGGCTGCCGCCAGTGCGTCTCGTGCTTCGGCGGCGGAAAAGCCCAGCGCCATCAATGCCGCCAAGGCTTCGTTCCCCAAAGCGGTTAAGGGCGTTTCTCCAATCGCCTCTGCCGTGGCAGGTGCCAGCTTATCCTTCAGCTCCAGAGCAATCCGCTGAGCCAGCTTGGGGCCTACCCCAGGAGCAGTTGCAATCCGCTTAGCATCCGAACTTGCCACCGCCGCCGAAAGCTCGGCAGGGCGCAGGGTGGATAGAATCGCCAGTGCGGCTTTGGGGCCTACACCCGATACGCTGATGAGTTGTAAAAAGACATTTTTTTCTTCCTTGGTGACAAAGCCATAGAGGTCAAAAGCGTCCTCACGGATGCTTTCGTGGATATAGAGCTTTATATTGTCGCCCACAGTCTGGGTACGCGCGGTACGGTCGGTGGTATGTACCCGAAAGCCAATGCCCCCCACTTCCAGGACCAGTGCGTGCTCCTCCGCTTCGTCGACTCTGCCGTTTAAGGTTGCAAACATAGGCTAAATCCCCTTTCGGAAAGACTGGATATTTTTATGGCTGTGTGCGTGACAGATGGCAATCGCCAAAGCGTCCGCCACATCGTCAGGCTTGGGCACGGCAGGCAACCCCAAAAGCATCCGCATCATGGTCTGAATCTGGGCTTTTTCGGCACGGCCGTAGCCGGTGACCGCCTGCTTTACCTGCATGGGGGTATACTCAAAAATCGGGATGCGGTGGCGTGCCAGTGCCATCAAAAGCGCCCCTCGCGCCTGTGCCACATTGATGATGGTGGTCTGGTTGTGCTGAAAGAACAGCTCTTCAATCGCCGCCACATCGGGGTGGTATTTTTCCACCAGTTCATAAAGTCCTTCATGGACCTGAATCAGCCGATCAACTGTAGGGGTGGTGGACTTGGTCTCAATCGCGCCATAGTCTACGGGCGTGAAGCGATTATTCTCATACCGAACCAAGCCGTAGCCCACAATGGCAATGCCTGGGTCGATTCCTAAAATCAGCATGAATGCGCCCTCCTTTTCCCCATAATTCTGCAAAATATATTATACCATGACCGCCTGCGAAAAGCAAACATTTT
>JAGAUM010000065.1 GCA_017620795.1 Clostridia bacterium | reverse complement strand
GCACAAGGCCCAGAACAGCGGCGAAAAGGAAGCCCTGCGGCGCTGCCTGAGTAACCTGGAACGAGCATAAGTCACAAAGAGAAAACCGGCCCCCAATCGGGGGTCGGTTTTTGTACCTTAAAATGTACTTTTGGATGTCAAATGGATGTCAAGCCCCAAAAATCAAGGAAAAGAAAAACCGCACGATAGCCGATAAATGGCTTAATCATGCGGTTTTTGGTGGTGGGGGATACTGGGTTCGAACCAGCGACTTCTACCGTGTGAAGGGCTTTTGGGAACTCCTTAAATATCCCATAAATACGCGAAATATGGCTTGATTATGCGAGTTTTTAAAAATATTGAATTTTGATTGCTTGTGATTAGAAGTGCGTTTTGGATGTCAAATGGATGTCAAAATGGATGTCAAAATCAGAGGTCAAGATTGGAACGCAGGCGGTCAATATCGGGGTGGGCATAACGCTGGCGGAGCATCTTGAGATCACCCCAGCCCAAGACGGAAGCAATGGCGAAAAGATTTTTATCATCATTGACCCAAAGACTGGTGCGAGTATGACGCAATTCGTGGGGATTAAGGATGGGAATATCTTCCGGCGGCTGCTGGGCAAGATAATGTTCGCGCATATCGCGCATAAAAACCTTGTAAACACGAGAAAACCAATTAGAAGGGTTGAGGGGAGTACCTTTTTGGGAAGAAAAGGCAAAGCCGGGCTTGGCAGCCATTTCAGACAGGATGGCGGCATCATCGGGGTGGATGGGCACCAGGCGGTCACGGTAGGCGGTTTTTGGAGCATCAGAAACCAATTCGTGTTTTTCGGTATCCGGGTTTTTTTGGATGGTGACGCCGGAGCAGATGTGCAGGGTATTGTTTAGAGGGTCGAAATCACGAGAGGGAACAATGCCAAGCAGTTCGCTGCGGGAAAAGCCATAGCGCAGGAGCAGGCGAACCGAGAAGCCCAGGGGGTGCTGGTAGGTATAATTCAGAATCTTTTGCGCCTGTTCGGCGGTGTAGACGGATTTTTGTGCCGGCGGTTTTTTGGTTATCTTGATGTCGGTGCAAGGGTTATGATAGCATTTGTGGTTTTGCAAACCTTTTTTAAAAACAAGATTGAGACAGCGGAGCATTTTTTTCTGGCTGTCGGTGGCGTGAGTTTTGTTTTTCAGCTTAAAAAACGCCTCGATGTGGACGGGCTGAACGTCGGATAAATTCATCTTACCAAAGTAAGGAATAACATGGTTGACCATATTATTGTAATAAGTATTAAAATAAGTGCCGTTGCGAACAGTGCCCTTGATGCTTTCCAGACAGACATTGGCCCACTTGCCAAAGTTGACGGTGGAGCCGGTGAGGTCGGTGCCGGTGATCTCAGACACCTGCTGAGAAACCTTCCATTCTTCGGCCATAGCTTTGGCGTCGGCAATAGACTTGGAAGAATAAAAATATTTGCGAACACGCTTGCCGTTGACATCGGTGCCGATGGTGAGGGCGTATTGATAGCGGCCATCGGCCCGGTTAGGCGCTTGTTTTTTTGGACGTGGCATAAGCACAACACCTTTCCAATAAACAGGACTTTGGGATTTTGGGCGGGGAGAAAAAGATTGAACGATTTTGGGGGAAATGCCGATAGCTTTTTGAGAACGTATGTTCTATACTTATGCTTAGACACCGGAAATAAGGGCAGAAACATCACGCCAATACATACCCAAGTGGGGATTGTTAAAGTCGACAATCAGAGTGATGATGATATAAAGCAGGGCAATTGCAAAGGCAACGGCAAAGGTGACGATCCATCTATCTTTAAACTTGAGATATTCGCGCCGTTCCCGGAGCATTTGGCCGCGTTCTTCAATCTGCTTATCTTTCATTGCAATTTGCTGCTTGAGATAAGCGACCTTCTCCTTTTCGGACGCAAGCGCGGCCTTAAGGTGTTCGGTGTCGTTATCAAGGGCGCCGGTGGAAGCTGCCCAGGCACAGGGGTACTGACCCCAGGAACCATCCACAAGGACCTGGGCAATGGGCTGAACGGTATCCCACATCAAATTGCCGGCTTTGCCCGCAATGATACGGCGCAGGGAGGATTCCGACACGCCCGACTTTTCGGCAAGGTATTCCAAGGTCCAGCCTTTGTACTGCTTGCGCAGTTTGACCCATTCGCCAAAGCGTTCCGGGGTCATGGCAAGGAAGTTGGGGCCGTCACAGTTTTTGCCGAGGTGTTTGCAGTCGATACAGGCGTTATAGGGTTTTTCTTCGTGCTGATTGGGGGAATACGGCATAAAATAACCTCCAATTTTCATCCGTGAACACCAAATTTTCACCGGTGAACGGTTTGTGCCACGGAAAGACTTGTGAAAAAAACAGAAAATTGGTAGGCTACAGACAGGCCGAAAGCCTACCAAGCAGGCGTGGGGGTGAACAGTTGGCGCTGCGGACGCCCCCGCGCCGGCGTATCTAAAACAAACAAAAATGAGTGAAAGAAAGAGAGGGACACCCGAGTGGAACAAGACGACAGTATTAGAATGAAACTGCCCGGGTGGGTGCCCTGTGAGAAAATAGAAAAACTGAATGAAGAAAACAGGGTCAGTTTTCTTGCTTTTCTTGACGATCTAATAAAAAGTCAATCTGAGCAAGAGCGATAGAGCGGTTTTCATTATTAAGAGAAATAAGTTTTGCCAAAGCTTCAAGCATAAACTTATCGCCAAAGGCGGTAGGAGTTTCTATAGAAGGTTCGGGCTCGTCATCGGAAACGGTGACGGGCTCTTTTTTTATGTCTGCGCTGCCTAAAAGATAATCAACAGACACATTAAAGTAGTTTGCTATTTTAGTTAACGTAGAGTCGAAGGGGATTTTTCCGTTTTTCCATCCGGTAGCAGTTGCGCGAGAAAAACCGAGTTCGCTGGCAACAGCAGATGGGGTTTTATCCAAAGAAACGCAAAGTTCAAGATAGCGTTTGTAAAATTCGGTAAAATCGGACAAATTAAACACCTCCGTTTTATGCACAACATAAAAAACGAGAAAAAAGAATAAAAATGTGTTGACAATTTAACAAATTGAACATACAATGGGGTTGCAGTTAACAAACATAACGAAACAGGGCCGGGCAGAATAATCCTCCGGCGGTGTATTTTGTTGGTGTCGCAACCTCATAATAACACACCTTGTTAACTTTGTAAACTGCGGAAAGACAAAAACAGGCAAAGGAGAGTGAATTTTGGCATGCCTGCACAATGGACAGCAGAAGTTATTGGGCAAATGCACCTCAACGGGATAACCCAGACCGATATAGCAAAGCACCTGGGCGTGACAAGAGCCTATATAAACATGGTGCTGAAAGGGCACCGGGAGCCACCCGACGGAGAAAAGAAAATCAGAAAGGCGCTGGCCGAACTGATTGAGCAGCGGGGGGAATAAATGGAAAACAAAAAACTCCTGCCGGAGCAGGAGCGGGAAACAAGGAAAAGATACTGCAAAAAAATCCGTGAAGAATGGGAAGAACTTGAAAAAGAATTTGAAGAACAGGAACGCAGGATTAAGCGGGAAATTTTTTGGAGTAAAGCAGGGCTTTGCGTATCAATGTTGTTGCTTGCGATTGGGATGTTCCTTTTTCACTTCATACTGTGCAATATCCTGACGGGCTAACTGGTGCAAGCGGTCGATTTCGTCAAAAAAAGGACTGTTTTCATCTTCAACTTTGCCGGCCAGATCGAGCAAGGAACACATACACTCATAAGATTCACGGGAGCAATCGAAATTGGCACGCTCGATAGCACAGAGAGCAGCCAACCAGGATTGGGCAGATGGTTGATTCATTTGGGCCATTAACGTGGCGAAAACATGGGAGTAGACCTCCTTTAACGTTTCGGCCTTGCTTTGTTTGTATTGAAAGTGGGCAGAGGATTTGGCACCGATCCAGGCGCCGAACAAACCAACCAGAGCAGTAATAACAGTATCAACATAAAACATAAAGACACCTCCTGGGCTTGAGTATAGCACAGAGGGAGAAAGGTAGGAAAGACTCAATTATGAAAAAGAGCGAACAGCGCAAGCAGAAGCAGCGCAAGGCAGCCCGTGAAAAGCTGGGCGAACTGGCGGCCTTGCTGAAGAAGCCCAACGCAGACACCCTAGAACTGCAGGCGGAATATTTGGAAGCGGTGGAGACAGCGGTGGAAGTGCTGGAAGAACAGGGGTATTAAAGAAAGGAGG
>JAGAUM010000064.1 GCA_017620795.1 Clostridia bacterium | reverse complement strand
TTAAGGATAGTATCCATCATACCGGGCATGGAAGCTCTTGCACCGGAACGAACGGAAACCAGCAGCGGGTTGGTCTTGTCGCCAAACTTCTTACCGCAGATGGCTTCCATCTTGGTGATGTTTTCCATGATTTCTGCTTTGATTTCGTCACTAATCTTTCTGCCGTCCTCATAATACTGAGTACAAGCCTCGGTAGAAACAGTGAAACCTTGAGGAACAGGAAGACCAATCTTGGTCATTTCTGCCAGGTTTGCACCCTTACCGCCCAGCAGCTCACGCATGGTAGCGTCGCCTTCGCTGAAGAGATAAACAAACTTCTTACTCATCGTTTTTTCCTCCTATTACTACGTTATCCAATTTATTATACCACATTTTTGGAATTTGTAAAGTGTTTTTTCTCAAAGTTGTCCGAGATTCCCACTGATCTTACCAAAAAGCGGTTTAATCGTATCGGCAGAGCGCCAAATCATCAAATCAAAAGTAGTGTCGCTCGTTTCCTCGATATCAAACGAAAGGGCCACTTCTCCCAACTCCAAATCCACATAGCACGGGCTTACCTGAGACAAATTCCCTTTTTGGTCATACAAAACCAACAAGACAACCGAGTCTCCTCCCGCGCAGACTTCCTCAAAGAAAAGGTCAGCCGTAAAGGTGGTTCCGTTCTTGGCGATATTGTACACACCAAAACCATTCATATCAATATCGTAAGTTGGTGCCGACTCTTTCGGCAGGAAGAAGAAATAGTTTCCGCTCTCTGCAGCAAAAGCGGCAGTTCCCGAAATACCCGTATACAAGTAACCCGTAACAGAAGATGCTGTCTCGGTTACTGCATCATATACGTAAAACAGATTGTCGGTCGGTTGCTTGCCTGCAATGCTATACATGGCACTTTCAACAACAATTGCGACAGTGTTCTTGGCATAGTTCGCATCGGTAACCAACACCCCGTCATGGTACTCTCGGAACACCAAAAGAGGCATCGAACCTGCGATATCTAATGCACCTTGGGGTACACCGTTGCGGGTTTCACCGACGAAGTATTTTAAAGTGGTGACAGTTTCAGGAACCTTTGGCAAATAGTTTACGGTAGAAAAGCGGACAGCAAACAGGTCGTTTTGGAAAACCACGTTGGTAAAGCCTGCCTGACGCGCTTCCTGAAGCGTGGATCTTGCAATATTAAATGTACCAAAGTCCATGTTATAGTTGGCAGGGATACGAATGGTCAGGGTCTTTAAATAGTCTGTAACCTTATAGCCTGCATCGGTAAACAGTTCGGTCAGTGCCGCACGATTGGCTAGCAAGACCTCAGGCGTTTGTGCAGGCACCGCATAGCCGTTGGCGCTGTAAAGCGCAGCACGGTCGGTCACCAAGAAAGTCGATGCCTGGTCCAGGCATTTTGTAATCTCGTTTGTTTTGTTCGTTGCATTTGCAACAGCATTCTTTTTGGACTCAAAAATAGCAGAAGCGGATGAATAGTTTCCCGAAATGTCAGCCGTTTCTGCAAAAGCCGAAAAAGAGATTGTTGCAAGGATAAGAGCAACTACACACAAAATCTTTTTGTACATGATAAATCCTCCGTGAATTGTCAAGAATTGCTATGGACAATTTTATTTTACTATCCCCCAGCCCTGCTTGTCAAGAAATAAAAAAGAACCGAATCACTTCGGTTCTTTTTGGTGTATTAAGTTACGCCTTGGTTACGTTAGTAGCCTGAGGGCCCTTTGCACCGTCAACAACTTCAAACTGAACGGTTGCGCCTTCTTCCAAGACTTTATAACCTTCCATGTTGATAGCAGAGAAATGAACGAAAACATCGGTACCAGCCTCGGACTCGATGAAGCCATAACCTTTCTCAGCGTTGAACCATTTTACTTTGCCAGTTTGCATAATTCCTAAAACCTCCAAAAACTTTCTAAAATCTGTCACCCGTTTGGCGACTTTGATACTATATCACACACCACAAGGTTTGTCAAGCCTTTTTTTGCATACAATAAAGGCTCGTTCCTCCTCTTTTCGGGGTGCTAAATCCGACAGCTCGCCCAACAATTCGATTTCTGAAAACCCGCTTTTTTCAAGCATTTCGCGAAGTTCTTCCGCTGTGTAACAATACTGCTCATGAACTTCATCAAAGCGAGAGTAAAGGGAACCTTCTTGTTCGAAAACGGTAATCTCAAAGCGATTCAGTCGGGTTTCCTCGTTGTAATCGTTTTCCCAAATGCAAAATACACCATCCGTTTCGACAGTAATGGTATTCTGCCCCAAAAGTTCCCGAAACTTGTATGGTAAATTAAAATCAAAAATTAAAACCCCACCGGGATTTAAGTAGTTCATGCAAAGGTCAAACATTCGTCCCAGCTTTTTGGGATTGGTAATATAATTAACGCTATCCAACAGACAAACAATTGCGTCTACCGTTCCATAAAGCTCGAACTCAGTCATATCCTGATGCAATAACAACACGTTGGATAACCCTGCCTCTATCTGCTTTTCGCGGGCGACAGAAAGCATCTCCTCGGACAAGTCAACGCCAATCATATCATACCCACGGGAAGCCAATTCCATAGTGGCGCTACCCGTTCCGCAAGCTAGCTCCAAAACCAGTTCGGGTTTCTTTTCGCAACGGGTAAATAACCGTTCCAGATAATCTACCCACGCATTATAATCCAGTTCAGGCAAGAGTTGATCATAGACCGACGCAAAGCCTTCGTATGCTGCCATCAGGATTCCTCCTTTTGCAGATTGGAATAACGTGCCATCAGTTTTTTAGTGTCTGCTTCCTCAAAGTCCACCGACAGGTACATATCGTCTCCCATCGGTTGTGCCATCTTAATGACTCCGCGACCAAATTTTGCATGGATAATCACATCCCCTACAGAATAGGATAAAGAAGGTGTTTCTGTCGCAGGACGAGGTTTCGGTGCAGAGAAACTCGAGACGGTGGCGCGACTTCCAAACGCAGGGGTCTGACTGGTAGGATAATCCTCCAGAGAAACCTTTTCGCGTTTGGGTGTTGTATCATTCAACAATTCTTTCGGAATCTCTTCCAAGAACCGTGACGGTCTGTTACGACTGGTTTTTCCGTAAAGCATACGCATCGAAGTGCGGGTTAAAAACAAGCGTTGCTTTGCACGGGTCAGTGCCACATAGCAAAGGCGGCGTTCTTCCTCCAATTCCTCTTCGGAGGCAAGTGATAAATCTCCAGGGAAAATTCCATCTTCCATACCACACAGGAATACTACGGGGAATTCCAGACCCTTTGCGCTATGTACGGTCATTAAGGTCACAGCGTCTGCAACCTCATCAAAGTTGTCGATATCCGAAATCAAGGCAACCTGTTCTAGAAAACCCGACAATCCACCAGCTTCTCCCGATTGGTCAAACTCGGTCGTATAAGACAAAAACTCCTGAATGTTTTCCACCCGTTCCCGTTGTGTTTCTGCCTCTGCTTCCAACGCTGCACGATAGCCGCTTCGTTCCATGACCTGGGTTGCAATTTCGGTAACGGAGTTGCTTTCAATCAAGCTTTGCAGAGACTCAATCAAATCGCAAAAGGGCTGTAGCTTTACAGCAGATTTTGCCACTTCGGGATACAACGGAGCATGGGAAATCACTTCATACATGCTGACCCCGTTTTCTGCGGCAATTTCTGCCACACGGTCTACCGTTGTTTTGCCGATTCCGCGTTTTGGAACATTAATAATCCGTCGCAAAGAAATATCATCGTTGGTATTCTGCAACACGCGCAAATAAGCAATCATGTCTTTGATTTCCATACGGTCATAGAAGCGCAAACCGCCATAAATCCGCAACGGAACACCTGCTCTTAAGAATGCATTTTCCAGTACGCGGGACAGCGCATTGATGCGATACAAAACCGCAAAATCAGAATAGCAATATCCGTCACGGCGAACCATTTTGGCAATCTTGTCCGCGATAAAATAAGCTTCATCATACTCTGCCTCACCGCAGTGAAGTTCGAGGGCGTCCCCTTTTCCGTTATCGGTCCAAAGGGACTTTTCTTTCCGTCCTCTGTTATTGCGAATCACTGCATTGGCGGCGTCCAAAATGCTTTGCGTAGACCGATAATTCTGCTCTAACTTAATGGTCTTTGCGCCTTTAAAGTCATTTTCAAAATTTAAGATATTTTCAATATCAGCGCCACGGAACCGATAAATACTTTGATCATCATCGCCCACAACACAGACATTTTTATGATGTCCTGCAAGCAGTGCTACCAATTGATACTGTGCATGGTTGGTATCCTGATACTCGTCCACTAAAACATAGCGGAAACGTTTTTGATAAGAGAACAAAACATCGTCTTCCTGCTGAAATAGCTTTACAGTGTAGAAAATAATATCGTCAAAATCCACGGCATTGCACCGCACCAGCTTTTGCTGATACAGAGTATAAATCTTGCCAATCAAAGAGCGACGGTAATCTCCCTGTGCCTCTTTGACATACTCATCGGGACCTAATAAACGTTCTTTGGCGTTGCTGATTTCGTTCAATGCAGTTTTGGGACTTAAGATATCCTCTGCCAGATTCAGTTCCTGATAGCAGGTCTTCATCAAAGCCTTTTGATCATCCGTATCATAAATTACAAAATCCCGTGTCAAGTGGGGCAGATAATCCGCACTACGACGCAGAATACGCACGCAGATAGAATGGAAGGTTCCGGCCCAGATGTCGCGACCCGCTTCACCGACAGCCTCTTCAATACGGCTTTTAAGTTCTCCTGCCGCCTTGTTGGTAAAGGTAATAGCTAAAATCTGATACCCGGGAACGGGTTGTTCTGCCAGAGCCTGTACCAAAGGTGCATACTGCTCTGTACGAACAGAACAATATGCCTACACTGACTGTTGGTAATATTACGGCTAAGGCAGGAGACGAAATCGAGATTCCTGTAAATATCACCAACAACCCCGGTCTGCTTAGTATGACCTTTACA
>JAGAUM010000008.1 GCA_017620795.1 Clostridia bacterium | reverse complement strand
GGAACACATTACAAATTGTGACATAAACTGTACCGAGGGGCCCCTCCAAATCTTACGAAAGGAAAAAACGAATGGCAACTTTTACGAACCAGGCAACCCTCAGCTATAACGATACCACGGTGAACTCCAACATCGTCACCGGTACGATTGTTGAGGTGTTGGCAATCACCAAAACCGCGGTTACCGACCGCTACGCTCTGGGCGAGGATGTGACCTATATCGTCAGCCTGACCAATTCGGGCGCCACCCCTTTAACAGGAGTTACCGTCACCGATAACTTAGGTGGGGGCACCCAAGCGCCTTTAGACTATCAGGACGGCTCGATTCTCTATTACCAGAACGGCGTTCTGCAAGCCACCCCCACGGTCACTGCCACCAGTCCGCTGACCGTGACGGGCATCACGGTTCCTGCAGGGGGCAACGCCATGCTGATTTATGAAGCCACCGCCAACTCCTTTGCTCCCTTGGCGGCAGGCAGTACCATCCAGAACACTGCCACGGCAACGGCAGGCACCACTTCTGTTACTGCCACCGAAACGGTCACGGTAGTAAGTGCGCCCGAGCTTTCCATCATCAAGGCACTCTCCCCGTCGGTCATTACCGAGAATAGCACCGTCACCTACACCTTCACCCTCCAAAACAGCGGAAACACCGATGCCACCGCTACGGATAATGTGGTCGTTACCGATACCTTCAACCCCATCCTGTCCGACATCACCGTGACCTTAAACGGCGCTCCCCTGCCTCCCACCGCCTACACCTATGACGAGGCGACGGGTCTCTTTACCACCACGGCAGGTACCATCACCGTTCCTGCGGCAACCTTCACCCAGGATCCCCAGACAGGCGTTATCACTGCCACCCCGGGTATCACCACCCTGACGGTTACAGGCACCATCTAAAAAAAGAAGCCCCTTCGGGCTTCTTTTTTTGTCGCAGCGTTGAGCCATGCGAGATACAACTTTCCGATGTATCCTTCTTTATTTTACACCTATTAGGTGTAAATGTCAATACAATTTTTAGATGTATGATAGAATAATGACAACACCACAAAGGAGAAGATACTATGAATCGAATCAAAGACCTGCGTGAGGAACATAACTTAAACCAAGCCAAAATTGCAGAGGTGATTCAAACCACCCAACAACAGTATAGTAAAATTGAGACAGGCAAATCGGACATCAGCGGAGAAAAGTTAAAGCGTCTGGCGCAGTTTTATAATGTGTCTGCCGATTATATCTTGGGTCTGACCGATGACCCTACTCCCCAACACTAAAAAAGAAGCCCCTTCGGGCTTCTTTTTATTTTACGATTTCGTCGATTTTGGCAAGCTCGGCTTGGGAGAAACTGCAATTTTTCAGCATCCCCACATTCTCGATAATCTGCTGGGGTCGGGACGCACCGATTAACACACTGGTCACGGTAGGTTGACGATAGACCCAGGAAAGAGCCATCTGCGCCAAGGTCTGTCCGCGCTCCTGCGCCAGTTCGTTTAACGCCAGCACCTGCGCCTGCTTCTTCTCCACCGCCTCGGCTTTTAAAAACCGTCCGTCGGTCTTGACGCGACTGTCGTCGGGGATGCCCTTTAAATAGCGCTCGGTCAACAACCCTTGCGCCAAGGGGCTGAAAATAATTACGCCCTTTTTCTCGGTATATGCCGCGTCCAACAGTCCGTTCTCGGTAATGCCACGGTCGAAAATGGAGTAGCGGTTCTGGTTGATGATAAAAGGACAGTGCAAGTCCTTTAAAATGGCAGAGGCACGCTTCATGGTCTCTCCGTCATAGTTGGACAGGCCTGCATACAGCGCCTTGCCACTTTTGACAATCTGCGCCAACGCACCCATAGTCTCCTCCAAGGGGGTGTCAGGGTCCATCCGATGGTGATAGAAGATGTCTACGTACTCCAGCCCCATCCGCTTTAAGCTTTGGTCCAAGCTTGCAATCAGGTACTTGCGGCTGCCAAAGTCTCCGTAAGGACCCTCCCACATGGTATAGCCTGCCTTGGTGGAAATCACCAGCTCGTCCCGATAGGGTTTTAAGGTGCTTGCCATGATTTTGCCGAAGTTCTCCTCTGCCCGACCGGGGACGGGGCCGTAGTTGTTGGCAAGGTCAAAGTGGGTAATCCCCAAATCAAAGGCGGTGGTGCACATCGCCACCATGTTGTCAAAATCACCGTTGTCACCAAAGTTGTGCCATAGCCCCAAGGATACCGCAGGGAGCTTCAGTCCGCTCTCCCCACACTTGCGATAGGGCATGGATTCATAACGGGTCTTACTTGCCTGATACATTCCTTTCACTCCTTTTCATTCCTCTTTCTGCCTCCCTTGTAAAGGGAGGTGTCAGCGTTAGCTGACGGAGGGATTCTCTCCCCTTCATTCCTCCTACAACTTGATTGGAACAAAGTCTTTCGCTTCAATAGTATGCTCGGTCACGATGCAATTTAATGCATGAACCCCCACCCCTGCGTCCGACGCTTCTTTTAAGGCATCGGCAAAAGCAGGATGGGTCTTACGGTTGGGGGTGAAGTAGTCACACGCTTCCATCTGGATGACGAAAAAGACGTCCGCTTCATAGCCTGCGTTCTTTGCCACCATCAGCTCCTGTAAGTGCTTGACCCCACGCTCGGTGGGCGCGTCGGGGAAGCGCACTACCCCGTCTTTCTCCAAGGTCACACCCTTGACCTCCACAAACCCTTTTCGTTCTCCCGACTCCCAGTAGAAGTCAAATCGGGAGTTTTTAAAGAAGGTCTCGGCACGCAAGGTGACATCCTTTCCAAAAAATCCGCTCTTTTGCACCCACTCGGCAAAAACCCGATTGGGAATCTGACTGTCCATGTTAATGAGCCGATTGCCCTTGTATACGGCAATCAGGTCAAACTTGGTCTTGCGGTCGGGGTTGTCCGCTTGTTGCACCAACACCCGAGCATCGGGCACCAGTAGCTCCCGACACCGTCCTGTGTTCTTCACATGACAGACTTCTGTCCTTCCGTCAATCTCAATATGTGCAATAAATCGATTGGGACGCTCCACAAACCGCCCCGATAAGATATTTTGATAGGTCATAATAAGCCTGCTATTTTTGTTGACAGTTCGTGCATCTTTTCGACCGTCAACAAAACATCATGAATTTCTGATACATGTTCGGAAAACTCCTCTTTAAAATCGACTTTCCAAAAGCCTTTTTTAAGTCGAATGCTTGCGGACTTACCTGTCGGATAAATTTTTGCGTTTTCCAACAAATGACCGATTCGTTCTTGTAAGAAAGAGATTTTATCGCCATAGCCTGACAATTCCAAATCCACAACACCTTGATCCGATTTATAAATTATCTTAACATTTTGTAACGCAGAACGAAAATCAGGCCATCTCGACTTCGCACCCCGTTCGCGGTCAGCACCTAACATGTCTAAACCAGAGAAGTTATCTTCGCAGTATCTACGCAGTTCTTTCCAAAACGCTGACACTTGTGCGTCAGGGTCTACAATGTACCCCTTCTTTTTTTCTACCAAAGCAAATTGAACCACTGACGACTTATATGCCGCCCGCTCACCGCTTTGCCGTTCAAAATGAGCAAGCAACTCTTCATACGTCACTCGGTTTTTATAGTCTGCGTTTCCGTCAGCTTGATGTTCTTCCATATACTCTTTGGGTGCGGCAATAAAAATACTATAATCATCATACATTCCTGATGCCTTTTGATGTTCGGCACGAATTTTATAGCGATTACTTTGTTCTTCCATCGTAGGTGCATCGATTTTATCCTCAATCAATACACCATACTTTTTGTCTCCGTAATGCAAGACTACGGTGATGTCCGACTCTCCGTCTGCATCTGCCATTGAGTGGTATGCATCGCACTTGATATAGTCGCAGGGCAGACCAATCTTGTCCAAAAAGATTTTTGCAAACGCACGGTCACACAAAAACTCTTCGATAATCAGCAAATCCATATCATGCTCAAAAATCTTTTTGAAACTCACCGACATCTAAATCACCTCACCCTCATATTACCACACTCTCTTTTCCTTTGCAACTCCCGAACTTTGATATCATGATATCACGTTAACCAAACGAAAAAAGAAACCCGAAAAAGGTTTCTTTTGATGGTTATTCTACGGTAAACTCCGCATAATAGGTTTTCTCGTCATAGTCCCCGGGGCTACGGCGCAGCGCCAGTGTTTTTCCCAAACGATAAGAGCCCGGCTCCAATGTTCCGTAAACAAAAGTCCAATTGGTCTCCAACTCGGTGGCAGTGTTTTGCGGAACGAGGTAGGCAATGGCAGTCCACACAATCGGTTCTTCGCCTAAAGTGGGGATTTCCGCCCACTCCCCGTCTACTTTCTTTTCAATAATGAAAGCCGATCCGGTCTGAAGTTCCCCCTCCAAGTCGCCCTTTTGCTCCATCACAAGGGTCATGCCTTTAGGAGTCACCTCGGTTGCCGAAAGGGTCACACCCCACTCATCCGCAACAGGCGGAACCTCCCCTTGGCAAGCGGTCAATAATAAACAAAGTAACATTAAAACAGCAACGGTTTTTTTCATCATCGTCCTCCTTTGTTAGAGCAGTTTTGCAACTTTCTCATTGGTTCTGCTGTCGATGATATACATGATCCAGTCATTTTCCCGAAATTCGATTTCATAGGTGAAGTTTTCAAAATCCTTAAACTGCTCAACCGAAAATCCGTCTGCAACCTCCACGGGGCATTGCCCGTTACCCATTGTTGCACCGTAGCCTAT
>JAGAUM010000063.1 GCA_017620795.1 Clostridia bacterium | reverse complement strand
TATATGAAGTGAACAGCTGATCCAAGGACAGCAAGATTTCCGGTGTAATGCCACCGCTTTTGAAGATGTGCATGGCTTGCCGATGCATATCATATCCGCTTTTTAGAATGATGAACTTTAAGTCTTTGAATGTGCGGATGGGCAGCGCTTCTACGGTCAGCGGTTCCCGACGATAAATCTGGCTGGGGGTAAAACGGTAGTCTTTCAACGCTTCGTTAACCGACTCTCCTTTGGGGACAGCCAAAAAGATTTCTTCTTTTTTCAAAGGGTAGCATTGGTACGTATCGGGCACTGTTTCAAAGCTATCTAAAATCAGGTCTGTTTCTTCATTTTGAATTTGCTTTTGCAAATCCAAAGAATGTGCTTCTCTTAAAGTGACGGAAATGTTGGGGAAACGGGAAGAAAACCGGGTGATTAACCGTGGAAGAATGTAAGCAGAAACATAGTTGCTTCCGCCAAGGGACAATCGACCGCGCAGTAGGTTATTGCGGTCTTCCATATAAGTGGAGAAGTCCTTCTGTAATTGTAAGATTTGCTCGCCAATGCGGATGTATTCTTTCCCAATTTCGGTTAGTTGAATATTATTTCCCCGTTCAAACAGCGGTTCGCCAATTTCCTCCTCTGTTTTTTTAATGGCTGCACTTAAAGACGGTTGGGAAACAAATAGCTTTTCAGCCGCTTTTGTAAAGCTTTTTTCCTGATAAACGGTGTACACATACTCTAAGCGTTTAAACATTTTTTCACCCCATAACTTTTAACTATAATTATTATACCGATATATGTATTTGATTATAGCACGCTTTTGCCTTATAATCAATACCGATGATGAAATTGTAGTGGGGGCGTTGTGGTGAACCATAAGACTATCGGGATTATCGGTGGCATGGGGCCGTTGGCAACGGCGGATTTATTTCGCAAGATTGTGTTGAATACAGATGCGCCAAACGACCAAGAACACTTGCGTGTTTTGATTGACAACAATACTACCATCCCTGACCGTACATCAGCGCTTTTAAACGATGGAGAGGATCCGGTTCCCCAGATGTGTAAAAGTGCTCGGTTGTTGGAACAGATGGGTGCGGAACTGCTGTTGATTCCTTGCAATACTGCTCACTGCTTTCACAAAGCGGTGCAACAATCGGTTGGTGTACCAGTCTTACATATGATTCAGGTTACCGCCAAAGTCTCAAAAGACCAAGGTATTGATACGGTAGGCTTGTTGGCAACCGACGGAACCGTTCAGTGCGGACTCTATGAACAGGTCTGTGCAGATTATGGAATCACCACCCTTTGCCCCGAAGAAGCGGAACAAAAAGCGGTGATGGATTTGATTTACAACGGAGTAAAAGCAGGACGCGCTGACTACGATGCCTCGACCGTACAAGATACCATCAATCACTTACTTCAAAGGGGTGCAAAAGCCATTATTCTGGGCTGTACAGAGCTGCCTTTGGCAGTGACCATGTATGGGCTAAAAGCTCCTTTTGTAGACCCGACTTTGGAACTGGCACGGGCTGCGATTGTAGCGGCAAACGGAATTTGTGTAAAAGAACCGTCGATTGCTTGACGGTTCTTTTTTTGTGTGCTATAATCGTTTTTGGTCTATTATAAAGTAGAGAGGGTGAACAGATGAGACGGATGATGACTTTTTTACTCCTTCTTTGTGTTCTGCTGTTTTCAGGTTGTGAACAACCTCCCGAAAGCGTCCCGGTTTCAGATCCGCCCAAGGAACGGATTACGCTTTTAGCAGTAGGGGACAACCTTTTACATATGCCGGTTGTTAACAGCGGTAAAACGGAAGAAGGGTACGCTTATCCTCATCTGTTTGAAAAACTGCAGCCCATGATTCGGGATGCGGATTTGGCGGTTATCGGTCAGGAAACGGTTTTTGGTGGCAAAGAACGCGGTTATTCGGGCTATCCCATGTTCAATTCCCCCTCGGATATGGGCAAGACCTTGGTCTCAGAAGGCTTTGATGTGGTCCTGCACGCCTCTAATCATATTTTGGACCGTGGGGATGCCGGGGTCTTTCATACCTTGGATTTCTGGTCCGGGTATCCTCAAATGTCTGTTTTAGGCATTAACAATAACCAAGAAGAACAAGACACCGTTTTGATTCGTGAAGTCAAGGGCGCCAAGCTGGCACTCTTAAACTACACTTATGGCACCAACGGCCTTACTACAACTATTCCGCATCTGGTGAACTACATCGATGAGGAAAAAATCCAACAGGATGCAACCTATGCAGAAAACCATGCGGATTTCACCATTGCTTTTATGCACTGGGGAACCGAGTACTCTTTGAAACCCGACAGTGAGCAAAAACGCCTTGCTTCCTTGCTTTGCGAGTGGGGAGTGGATTTGGTTATCGGCTCTCATCCCCATGTCATTGAACCGGTAGAGTGGGTGCAAAGTCCCAACGGGAACCGCATGTTGGTCTACTATTCTTTAGGAAACTTCGTCTCCCGTCAGCTGGAAGCCAAAAACCTGCTGGGCGGATTGGCTCGGGTAGACTTGGTCTATGACGGAGAAACGGTTACTCTGGACAAGCACGCCTTCATGCCCATTGTAACCCATTACGATAAGACCTACACAAAGTTCGCAGTCTATCTCCTGTCCGACTACACGGACGTGCTTGCGGCAGAACATGGCGTCGCAGGGCATGACGGAGCGGTTACTCTTCAGCGTTATTATGACCTGATTGATCGGGTCTTTGAAGGCTACAACCGCGGTTGCGTT
>JAGAUM010000062.1 GCA_017620795.1 Clostridia bacterium | reverse complement strand
GACTCCAGAAGTTGCCGAACACCAAGGTCTCCCCGTTCCGTTCTGCTTTCTTTAAAATCACGAAGGCAGGAATCCACACATCCCCACGTTCTGCGTCCCGTTTGGCATCCTCATAATACCAATCGCAAATGGCGGCAATGGCTGGGTCATCGCTCGAGTAAGTAAACATAGGAAGGTACGCAGGCTCGGCAGGCAGGTCTGCTCCCGTTAAGGACAAAGGGGTCTTTAAAAGCTCTTGTTCCTTAAAGGTGCAAAGGAAGTAGTTGTTATTCTCAATGGTCAAAATGCTTTTCCCCTCTGCCGTGGTTAAGGTGCGACGGCTGTACATCACATCGCGGGAATCCAATATAGACTTAAATGCAGGGTGGTCATGGTATTGGTCAAAGGTGTCGGCATAGTATGTTTCCTGGGTTTGCCATGCTTGGTAGTGGGTCATGGTGGCTTTCCCCACTTTTACAGGCGTCAGTGACCCTGTTTGGGTCAGGTCATAAGTGTAACAGTCTCCAAAGGGCTGACCTTGCTCTGAATTAAAGAGGGTTAGTTGTTCCCCATCCATCAGGGCATGAGACCACTTGGGGTCCCCGTCGAAATAGATGCAACCGATGGCTTGCACATCGATGGTGGCACGGACGTTTTTTAATTCACGGTCATAAACCAAAAGTCCACGATGTGTGCCAAAGACCAAGACGTTTTCATTCATTCCATAAAGCTCAGGTGCCCAGACCTCGATACGGCGGTCGGACAGGTGGAGGGCTTGGGAAGTGATGTCCTGCGGTTCTTGGGGAACCCAGAACACTTCTTTGATACGGTTGACAATTGCCCCATCGGTAGCGGCGTTGATGCCCCATCCGCAAAGCAGGATGCTGACCAAAACGGCTGCGACCATGGACAGGCGCCAAAGGGACTTGTGGCGGCGACGGGGGGCATTGGCTTCCAGCAGGCGTTGATATAGTTCGGAAGATTGGGCAGAGGTCGGATTGAACCGTTCAAATGCAGATTTCAGCGAATTATTCATGGACATACCCCTCCTTTTCCAATAAACGCTTTAGCTTTTTACGGGCATCCGCCAGTTGGGTCTGTAAAGTGCTTTCTTTACGGGACAACAGGGCAGACAGTTCCTTGACCGAATACCCTTCAAAGTAGTATAAGTACAAAAGCTCCCGATATTTATCGGGCAGGCGAAGAATACACTCCGCTACCCAAAGGCTTTCCGAGGAAGAATCGGGTGTTTCAGGCAGGTCGCCCAAGGTAACAGATTTTCGCCAAAAGCTCTTAAAGGTATCTTTACAGTAGTTTCTTGTAGCCGTAATAAACCAAGCGGTTTCATGGGCTTCATTTTCAAAGGCAGGTTGCTTTTCTGCCACTTTTAAGAAGATGCTTGAGACGGCATCCTCGGCATCGGAAGTGTTTTTAAAGTATAAAAGCGCCAAACGGTAGACCCGTTGGTGTTGTCGCAAAAACAATGCTTGTAAATCCATCTGCCTTCCCCCTTTCACTTGGTATACGATTTTGATGCTAAAAATATCCTAACACATTTTAAAATCATTGTAAATAAAAAGAGACCCGAAGGTCTCTTTTGTTATTTGATGTTCTTGCCTTGTTGTAAGTTGCGGTTGGGGTCGGCAAAGGTATTGCCTTCGATGACCGCGCCTTGTACCTTATCCAGCCAGACGGCAGGCTTTAAGTCGTAGCCGTAGTTGGCGGCGTCGGGGTTTTGCTTGCCGAAGGTGTTGT
>JAGAUM010000061.1 GCA_017620795.1 Clostridia bacterium | reverse complement strand
TTTAAGGTGACGCCGGTGATGTGGGTCAGCTTGAAGTCTTCACCGTGGCTGTTGGAAATAACGTTGCCCTCAAAGACGAGGTTTTCGTTATGCCAGCCATCGTTATAGCCTTCGACATGAATGGAACCGTAGTTGCCATAGCCTGAAGCGCAGTTGTCTACGACGTTGTTGCGAACAGTGACATTTCTGACATAGTCCATTTCCAACCAGTCAAACTCGGGCATCAGAACGATGCCTGCGGCGGCACAGTTGCGGATGGTGTTGCCTTCAATCAAACCGTCCGATCCCTTAATTAAAATGCCACGAGGACGGAGGTTTTCATACAGGTTGTTGCGAATCACAAAGCCGCTGCAGTTTTTGGAGGCGTTGGCGACCCAAGCCCCTGCGGCAACGTTCTTAATTTCAGTATCCAGCACGATGCGGTAGTAATCTGCCGCGCGGAATTCTGCAGCGCCCATGTCCACTTTCAGTCCCTCTTTGGAGGTGTAGCCTTCCAAAAGCTCGGAGGTGGTAATCTTACCTGCGCCTAAAAAATCGCCTGCTACCGTGTAGATGTTCAAGGTGTCGCCCACTTCGGGTCTGAAGTTGGTGCTACGTGCCAGCACAAACTCTTTATCGTTCTTGCGCGTATCGATACGAGAGGTAGCGCCGTAGCAGTTAAAGCCGTCATCGCCCGAGCCTGCAAAGTGGGAGTTTTGAATGGTGGGGCCAACGGTCAGACGCTGGATGTGTGCCGCATCGGCGATGGTGGACATGCAACGGTCTTCAATAGCGCCTAAAGGACGGGGCCCTGGTTCGACAGCAAAGCCGTCTAACAGGTGACCACCATAACCGTCGGTCATGTAAACACCAACGGCACCGCCCCAGATATGGACATTGATAAAGGCACATTCTTTACAATCGGTAAAGCCACTGCCTGCCTTGGTTGCCTGCTTGTGGCCACCTGCAAAATAGTCGCCTACCTTAATATCCATCTGGGTGTATTTCGCGCTGTTGATGCGATATTTGCGATTGCCCAAAGACTCAAACCCGTTCATCTTCATGATCTGAACCGAGTCGATGGTGGTATTGATAGAGCCGTCTGCGCGGTAGGGCTGCATGTATGCTTCCGATGCAAAGCCCGACTTGTCCTCGAAATAATCGCGGTAGCCGTTGGGGACGACCACTTCGATGTACTTGTCCTCTTTGTTGACGGCGGTGACGCGCAGTTGCATCATGGTCAGCTTTTCAAAGTCAACATTTAAGTTTTTGACGGTGACATTTTCACAGTTCACCAAAGAAAGTCCCGAAGCGCTGGGGGTCTGGCAAAGCAAGGTGGAGCCGTTGCCGTCTAAGGTAAAGTCCTTCATATCCTGTAAGGTCAGATGACCACCTGTGGAGCTAACCTTGATGCGGTACGCACCCTTGTCCAAGGTCAGAGACTTTTGCCCTGCGGCGTAAGCGTCGTTAATCATCTTTTGCAGGTCTACTTCATAAATCACTGCGTCATAAACAGGATGGAACTCCCCTGCTTCCAGCTTACGGGGCGCCTTATTTAAAAGGTCACGGAACCGCTTAATCATGACCGCGGCTTCCGCACGGGTAGCGTTGCCTTTGGCATTAAAACTGCCGTCGGGGTTACCGGTGACGATACCTTCCCCTGCGGCTTTGGCAATGTACTCTGCCGTCCAGCCTGCAAAGGTGGAAGCATCGGTAAAGCCTTCTTTCTTATTTAAAAGAGCACCACGAATTTCTTCCGCTAAACGAACAATGACCGAGGTCATTTCTTCACGGGTAATAGGTGCATCAGGACTGAAGTTGCCACCTACAACCAGGTTTTCATCAATGACGCCGTAAGCCTTGGCGGCAGAGATGGTGGGGGCAAACCAGGCACCCTCTGAAACATCCCCATAAGGCGATGCCTCGTCGGGATGTAAGTTGGTGAGCTTGGCAACCAGGGTCACAAACTCTGCACGGGTGATGTTTGCCTCCGGGTCAAAGACCCCAGGCGCTTTACCCGAAATAACACCGTCTTGCGCCAAAGGCAGGACATAGCTTCTTGCCCAGTGGCCGTTTAAGTCGGCAAATTCCACATTGGCGCCAAAAGCAGGCACCATGCTGAATACCAATAATAATGTAAGAATTACACAACACAGTTTTTTCATTCTATCCCTCCTATGATTGCATTATAGCAAACCCTTCCCGTCCTGTCAAACGTCATAACATAAAACATCACAAAATACTATCAAAATGTCACAAAATAATACTGGACTTTTTTGCATTTTGTGCTTATAATGAATGTAAGAAATAAGGAGGGATACTTATGAATAACAAAATCGGTGCTTTAATCAGCATTTACGCTGACCGTGAGCGGTACATCAATGAGTTTAAAAAGCTCCACGAACTGGGTTTACACTCCTGCCAGCTTTGTACTTTTAATGAGGACTTAATGACCGAGGAGAATGCGGAAATTGCTTTGGAATACTGCAAGAAGTACGACATTGAAATCAGTGCATTCTGGTGCGGTTGGGACGGTCCTCAGGAATGGAACTTCTACGATGGTCCCTTAACCCTGGGTCTGGTTCCCGAAACCTACCGTGCAGACCGTCTGCGTCAGTTAAAGAAGGGCGCACACTATGCCGTCCGTCTGGGTACTACCGACATGATTACCCACGTTGGTTTCATCCCCGAAACCCCCAACACCGCAGAATGGCGTTCGTTGGTTGCTTGCCTGAAAGATCTGGAGAACTACTGCAAGAACTTGGGCATCAATTTCCTGTTTGAAACGGGACAAGAAACCCCCACCACCCTGCTCCGTACCATTCAGGCAATCGGTACTGACAACTTGGGTATCAACTTAGACCCTGCCAACCTGATTGCTTATGGTAAGGGAAACCCCGTTGACGCGTTGCTGGTCTTTGGTCAGTATGTCCGCAACATCCACGGCAAGGACTACCTCTACCCCGTTGATCCCTGGCACTTTAACGATGAAGTACCGCTGGGTCAGGGCCATGTAAACTATCCTGCTTTCATCGACCGTCTCCATGAAATCGGCTATAAAGGCCCCATTACCATCGAGCGTGAGATTCACGGTGAGGAGCAGAAAAAGGATATCTTGATGGCAAAGAAAATGCTGGAAGATTTAATGGCTCGTTACGACGACTAAACAATCAAAAAGGACCTGCAGTTGCGGGTCCTTTTTTCATTGAACATTTTCGACAATGCATTCCACATCAAATGCTTTTTTCATTCTCGTTTATTGACGAAATGCTCGCTTTTTGTTACAATAAGGTTACAAACTTAACTACGGAGGCGGAAAATGAAAAAAGTATTATCTTTTGTGTTGTGTGTATGCTTACTTCTTTCCTTCTGTCCTGTGAGCTTTGCCGCAAACGGCTTTGCGGATTTGCAGGGGCACTGGGCAAAGGACTATGTCAATGTCTTACATGAAAAAGGCATGATCAGTGGCAAAAGCGAAACGTCTTTCGACCCGGAGGCTTCGGTCACCCGTGCAGAGTTTTTGACTTTGGCATTAAAGGTCGCTCGCATCAAGACCAAGACCTTTGAGCCTTGCTTCACCGATGTAAACGAAAGTCAGTGGTTTGCCAATACGTTATATGAAGCCAACAAGCGTGGCATCATCCCTGCTGAAATGGTGACCGACGGTGCCATTTCTCCCGACCTGGCAATCACCCGTGAAGAGATGACCGCAGTTTTGGTTAACCTTTGGGAAGGCATCCGCGGCAACATCAAAACCAATGACAAAACCTTTACCGATGCAGACAGCATCTCTCCCTGGGCAAAGGAGTCGGTCTTAAAGGCAGTGTCCATGGGCGTTGTAACAGGCAACCCCGACGGCTCCTTTGCACCGAAGAATAACGCCACCCGCGCAGAAATGGCGGTCATGTTCTTCCGCTTGAACAACAAGTTCAAAGCACCTGTTGTTCCCACTGCAAACGGAGAATACTCCCCCGTTTACAAGGGCATCATGCACGATGATGTAGACATCCAGAAGCTGATTATCGACGCTTATAATTCGGGCGCAAAATCGGTCACCCTGCCTGAAGGTGTATTCCGCGTCTATGCCAGTGCCGCTCAGCACATCCTGCTGGAGGATATGAAGGACTTCACCATCGATGGTAACGGTGCAACCCTTCTGTTCCAAGGTACGGGCCGAAACGCAATTGAAGCAAGACGATGCGAAAACCTGACCGTCAAGAACCTGATTCTGGACTTCGAATTCTGCGGCAACTCCCAGGCAGAGATTGTCGCGGTCGACCCCAAAGGGTTCTACTATGACGTCTATATCGAACCGGGCTATGCTCAGGACTTTACCAACAAGGAACTCAACAACTATATGTCGGGTGACTTTTACGATCCCGACGGCAGAATCGTTACCACCACCTCCAGCTGGGATGTCCAGCCCGAATATTTCCAGCCCTTGGGCGATAATGTCTACCGTCTGAATGCACCCCGTCTGGTACAGGCAGACCCCAATATTAAAGAAGGTTATTACCTGACCTGGCGTAACAATGTGGGCCACGGAATGTACTTCAACGGCTGTGACGGCATCTACTTACAGGATATCACCATGTACGGCACCGCCAACGGTGTCAATGAAATGTACGGCAATGCGACCAGAACCAGTAAGTACGAGCGTGTACATCTGATTCCCGGTCCTGCACCGTTAGGCTCGGTCACCCCCCGTTTGCGCGGTGTTGCAGGTACCGGTTTCCACTACGTAGCATTGCGCAACCCCGTCCACATGTATGACTGCTCGGTTATCGGCAGCGGTGACGACGGCGTTAACGTTCACGGAATTTACCACCACATTTCCGAAAAGAAAGGCGACAAGAAGCTGATTCTCGCCGCAATGAACGGCAACTTCTTAAAGGGTGACACCCTCGCCTTCTATAACGATAATTATGAAATGATCGGCAAGGCAAAGGTTGTTTCCTCAAAGAAGCTGGAGCCCGGTTACCTGTCTCCCATTGACAAGGAACTTCGCACCGACGTTGGTGTCTGGGTCTTTGGTCCCGGTGCCTTCCATGAAGTTACCGTAGACACCGCCCTCCCCTTCGAGCTTCCCGGTTGGGTCGTCAACCGTAACGAGACCTGCGCCGGCTTGATTATCAAAGATACCTTTGTCGGCCAGGGTCGCGCCCGCGGCTTACTGATTAAGACAGACTGCTTGATTGAAAACTGTGTCATCGAGCGCCGTCCCATCGGCTTAAAGCTCGGACCTGAGCTGACCTGGTTGGAATCGGACTTCACTTCGGACATTTTGGTCAAAAATACCATTATCCGTGACAGTGGCTTCCAAAACACCGGTTGGGATAACCCCATCGGTACCTTGGTCGGCGGTGAAGTGGCCAACGGTGAAGGTGGCGGCATCGATAACGAAAACATCGTCTTTGACGGATGTACCTTTGAAGGCAACAACGGCGTTCAGATGGAGTTGAAAAAGACCCGTAACTTAACCATCCAGAACTGCATCTTTAAGGCTGTCGGAAACACCACCGGTCATATTTATGCCGAAGACATCCACACCTTGAATCTGATTAACAACACCTATGAAGGGGACTTTGAGGCAGTAAAAATCGGTGCGAATGTAGGCACCGTCAACAAGCAATAGTTCGCTTTTGTAAAAAAGCTGCTATATATTTAAAAAAAGGAGAGATTCACATGAAAAAAGTATTATCCATGATTTTGGCAATCGCCATGATCGCAGCTTTGGTAGTTGTTCCCGTATCGGCTGCCGAAGAGAACGAGTTCTGGGCTTTCGATGCTTATGAACTGAAGAACAGCTCCACCGTTTGGTCCTTCCAGCATGCAACCCTCGGCAAGACCGACTTTTCCGACCTGGAATTCTTTAAGGCAGGCTGGTACTATGAGTTCTACCAGAACTGGACCCAGGGTTCCTTCCCCTATGCATACACCGGTGACGGCGGCAAGACCGTTACCATGCACGCTGGTATGATTGCTGACCCGGTTCTGACCTTTACTGCTCCCCGTGGCGGTAACCTGCAGATCCCCTCTTTCAAGGTTTACAGAACTGATGAAAGCGGTGACGGTGTCAGATTCCAGATTATGAAGAACGACATCGTTATTTTCCCGCAGGATACCGACTGGTATGAGCCCGACACCCCCACTTACGAATTCATGACCCCCGACATTTTCATGACCGTTAAGAAGGGTGACAAGGTTTTCCTGCGTGTCAACATGCGTGAGACCCAGAACTTCGACCTGTTCAAGACCATGGACTACCGCATGAAGTACCTGTCCGAGGAAGCTTACCTCTATGGTATCGAGCGTCAAAACGCTATCGTTGTTAACAAGACCCCCTATGCTGAGCAGAAGATTGCTGTCAACTTCACCGACGTAAACGGTCACTGGGGCAAGGATTACATCGTTCCCTTGGCTGAAAAAGGCATCATCAAGGGTAAGACCGCTACTACTTTCGAGCCCGACTCCAACATCACCCGTGCAGAGTTCTTGACCCTGGCGCTGAACGTTGCTGGTATCGAAGCGGTAGAAGGCGAAACCTATGCTGACGTTGATGCAGGCGCTTGGTTTGCAAAGACCGTTGCTACTGCAAAGGCAAAGGGCTTGATTGACAACAACATGACCGCTGACGGCAACTTCTATCCCGATAACAACATCACCCGTGAAGAAATGACCTCCGTTATCGTCAAGCTGTACGAGGCTGAAAAGGGTGCTGCAGCATACGGCGACATCACCGTATTCTCTGACAACGCTTCCTTCTCCGTATGGGCAACCGATTACATTGGCAAGGCTGTTCAGCTGGGCGTTGTTACCGGTAACCCCGACGGCACCTTCAATGCAGTTGGTAATGCTACCCGTGCAGAAGCCGCTGTTATCTTCAGCCGTCTGTTAGGCAAACTGTAAGAGCATGAAACCTTATATTGTATTCAACCCTGGTGAAGAGGTTTCGGAAGCCCACCGTGCATGGCAAGGCTGTCCCACCATCGCAAGAACGAAGGGCGGACGCTTGTTTGCAGGCTGGTATACGGGCGGACTGTTAGAGCCGTGTATCGATAACTATAACGTGCTGATTCAAAGCGACGACAACGGTGATACTTGGTCGCACCCCATTTTGGCGGTGTATACTGACACCGAAAATCGGATGCGTAACATCGACATTCAGCTTTGGGTGGACGAATATAATCGGCTTTGGGTCATGTGGACCCGTTCCCCCTACTTTGAAACCTCTACCAAGGCGACCATCCGTACTGAATTTAAGTTCGACTATCATGATATATTCGAAAATGTAGAGGCCCTGATTTGTAACGACCCCGATGCGGACGAGCTGGTCTGGGAAGAACCCCGTTATGTGTGCGAAGGCTTCATTCGTTGTAAGCCCACCATCTGCCAAAACGGCGACTATATCTTCCCTGCCTATGACTGGTCGAACCTCGATCGGTATCTGCTTCGCTTCTCTTCGGACAAGGGCAAAACGTTTAAGAACGTCCTTGCCGCCCAAAAACCGGGTCTTGCCTATGACGAGACCATGGTTTATGAAGTGGGTCAGCGACTTTACATGGTAGCAAGAACGCAAAAAGGGTACATTTTGGCTTCGTACAGTGACGATTTCGGCGAAAGCTGGAGCGAGCCTTACGAATTCCAGAAAGGTCCCAACTCCCGTTTCTATATTGCACGACTTTCTTCGGGTCAGCTGGTGCTGGTCAGAAATGCGTCCGACACCTTGCGTCAGGGCATGAAGGTCTGCATTTCCGAGGATGACGGCAAAACCTTCCCTTATGAACTGATTTTAGACACCCGTGACAATCTTTCCTACCCCGATTTGGCAGAAGGAGAAGACGGCACGCTATATATCGTTTACGATCGGGAACGGGATAACCGCCACCACTTGGATACCGCTACTTGGACTTCCAAAGCGGCAAAAGAGATTCTGCTCTCCAAGATTCGGTTGTCCGATATCTATGACGGCAAAGTGGGCGAAGGCTCGTACGCCGCCAAGGTCATCAGCAAAGGCGGAATTGATTACGTAGAAAAGTAAACAGGCAATAAAAAAAGAGGTGTGGCTTGATGCCATACCTCTTTTCGTTATTATTCTATGGTCTCAATATAAAAGCTGACGGGGCGGAATCCGTCATTGCAGGAGATCATTGCCGAATGTTCATTTTTCATCCATCCGTCAAAGAAGTTGCCACCGCCTTTTGCCAATGCGGTCACGAACTTTTCCATGCAGGACCACGCTTCATCACAAAAGCCATCGGGCTTTTGACCGTCGATGGAGACAAATTCTTTGCCCAAAACCACGTCACAGGTGTGCTGAATGGGGTTTTCGTAACGCGCTATCAAATCCTGATATTCACTCCGCCGAATGGGGGTAATCTTTACTTTTTTCATCCGTTCCACCTCATACACATTATAGCAAATTTTATGAAAATTGTAAAGGAAAATCCTTTTTATTGTACAGTGTATGTGTTATAATGAAACCAACTAATAAGGAGGGATTGGCGTGAATCATAAAACCGAACTTCCAAAAGAGGGTTGTCTCCCCGAACCCGTATTGTGCGATGCGATTGTTTATGAAGACGAAAACATCTGTGTCCAAGAGGTCTGGTCATGGGATGCAAAAGCAATTGTAAGTAATGGGAATAGCCTGTCCACCGTCATTCACAGAGACGCGAACTTCCAAGAGACCTTAGTTTTAACCAGTCTCGATGGAAAGCGGATTTCCTCCTTGGATTTCTGCCATATCGGCCCCTTCTCGGAAGGTCGCTACTGTGTCGGTGTGAAGGGAAAAGGATATGGATATTTAGACGCTGATGGAAAAATGGTTATTCCTCCTATCTATGAGACTGCAACGAATTTCCGAGATGGCAAAGCCATCGTCACGACAGAAGGAAATTACTATTCTATCGACCTTGACGGAAACGCAACACTCTTTTATCCAATCAAGCAAGAGCCTTCGGAGTTGGAAAAACGCTATGCCGAAGTAGAAGAATTCTTTGACGGTCGTTGCAGAGTATCCACAATAAAGAATCTTCACGACTGTTTGGCATATTTCGATGAGAACGAATGGATGTCAGGATTTTGGGGATATGTGGACGAGACAGGGAGAGAGGTTATTCCACCGCAGTATATTTTTGCACAAGACTTCGAAAACGGCTTAGCCATCGTTGCCAAAGGGCGTTGGGTTGCCGCAGACCGCTACGGTAAGCGTGACCAAATCGCCTATCGGTCCGAGGACGAGCGTTGGGGTGTCATTGATGTTAACGGCAACGAAGTCCTGCCTTTTATCTTCGACGATATTCAAACGATTGAAGACCGACCAGGAGATTTTATTGTGCATCATGGCGGCTGGGAAGATGGTAAATGTGGCATCTTTTCTGCCGACGGAACTTGGCTTGTAGAGCCGATTTTCGAGGAGATTGAATACTTTGGTGAGAAGGACTTGGTTCGCTTTTCCCGTGGTGACGAAATGGAAGGAGAAACGCTTTTTGGGGTTTATGACCTTTCCTTAAAGAAGATTCTCTTTGAGCCCCAGTTTTTCGATGTCCTTGCTTCAAATAACGGACAGTTAGAAGTAGAAGTTTTTGACAAACAGCTCTATCGTCAGGTAACAAAAATCATCGACCGCAACGGGAAAGAAGCGTTCCCCTCTGTGTACACACATATTTTCACTTCAGAAGAGCCTTACCAAGTAACCATTCAAGACGAAAACGGAATCAGAAATGGGCTGATTGACAAAAACGGAACGGTCATTTTACCCTGTAAGTATAGAATTCCATGGCAGGGAATGTACTATGAAAGGAGACTCTTTGTTTTTGAGCAGGATAACAAACAAGGGTTGATGGACTTTGATGAAAACATCATCCTGCCCCCAAGCTTCCTTACAATTGACTGCAAGGATAGCCTTTTCATCCGAATACGCGTCGGAGAAAAAACGCACTATAAAGATCATTCAAGAGAAGGACTTGCCACATACGATGGCAAGATTGTTCTTCCACCTGTCCACGGGGATATTTGCCTTATCAATGACTATATTCTTTGTCGCACCAGCGGAAACAATAAAATGTACAAGCTAATTCGAAAAT
>JAGAUM010000007.1 GCA_017620795.1 Clostridia bacterium | reverse complement strand
GTCTTTTCTCCCTGTGTCATTTTAGACCCCAAGACCGAAAAACCAATGGACTTTTCTCCTGTTGCCATCCGCCAATACGGAAACGCAACCAAAACAGAAACAACAACAACTTTAAGCGACGCCATGAATGTTTTCTTTCAATTGCGGGACCATGCGGAACGAATGCGGCAGCGCACCTCGTCCATTTTACACATTCTCACCAATCATCTGGAGCGTTGCCATAAAAAAACAAAGCTTCAGGAAGAAACCCGTCTGGAGTTGGAAAACCGCGAACAGCTAAAGATTTATGGTGACCTTTTGATTGCCAACCTTTATCAGATTCAAAGCGGAGCAACCTCTGTCACTCTCCCCAATTATTATGCAGAAGACGGCAAAGAAATCACCATTGATTTAGATCCTCAAAAAACACCTTCTCAAAATGCGCAACAATATTATAAGCAATATAACAAAGCCAAAAATGCCGAAATCGCTTTGGTAGAGCAGGAGCGAATCAACAACGAGGAAACAGCTTATTTAGAAAGTGTTTTCGATGCATTGTCCCGTGCAAACTCTCCTGCAGAAATTGCAGAAATTCGTGAAGAATTGCAAGAGCAAGGGTATGTAAAACGCACCCCACAAAAACGGAAAAGCAATTCTAAAGCAGGAGAACCGATGCGTTTTATCAGCTCGGACGGCTTTGTCATTCTCACCGGCCGAAACAACCGCCAAAATGACTATGTCACATTGAAGTTGAGTCGCGCAGAAGATATCTGGTTTCACACCAAAAACATTCCCGGCTCTCATACCCTGATTAAGTCAGGCGGTACCGAAGTACCTCAACAAACCCTGTTAGAAGCAGCCATCATTGCATCTTACCACAGTAAAGCAGGGGCTTCTTCCAATGTTCCGGTTGATTTCACCCCTGTCAAAAACGTGAAAAAGCCTGCAGGGGCGAAGCCCGGCATGGTTATTTATGACCACTATCATACATTGTATGTCACTCCTGACGAAGCTTTGGTCGAAAAACTCAAAGAGCATTAACTCCCAAAATCATCCCAAAAGGCGGCGCACTCCTCTTTTCCATAGACGGATATGCCGTCTTTTAACATTTTTTGATCCTGTTTGCGAAGTTGCCCCACCGAAACATCTAAAACATCCAACAAAGCTTTATTATTCTCGCGAAACACAGCGATTTTTCCTTTATACTCCTGAAACAAGTAGTGTTCGCCACATTTTCCGTTCCGTTGCTTTATTAGTGTTGCGTGCGTTGCTCCCAAAGCAGACAGTGTAAAGCCGGGATATGCCTTTAAAAGCTCCGACTCTGTTTCTTTTGCAGAGCGTTTTTCTCTTCCCACAATATCACTGTGACCACAATCTGCAAACACTTCTTGTAAAAGGATATTCCGTCCCATATCTTCAACTACCAAAGCTGGCTGATCGGATGATTTTTGGCTGCATCCCGTAAGAATCATCGAAAATAGCAGTAAAAAAAGTGCAGTATGTTTCATATTTTCACCTCACATTTAGTATGGAAAAACGGTAAAAATATATACTTTTTCTGCCTTTTTGCTTTTTGTAATACTTTCTTAATGTTTTTTGTGTATAGTTAAGGGTGGAGGTGGAACTATGCCTACAAATGCAAAAAAGTTTTTAAAGAGCTTCTTTTCAATGACGCTGATTCTTCTCCTTGTTGCTATCATCGGCGTGGGAATCTATTGCTATACCATTTACCGCGATGCACTGGACATGAGCCTCGAGTCCTTTGATGCCGACTTAACCACCATCATCTATGCAACAAATCCCAAAACCGGTGAAGAACAGGAAGTAGAGTACTTATACGCTGACGAAAATCGAATCTGGGTTCCTCTCGATGAGATTCCGCAGGATTTGCAGGACGCCTTCGTCGCCATTGAGGACGAGCGGTTCTGGTCCCATCCCGGTGTGGACTTCAAGCGAACCTTCTTAGCCGCAGTCAATACCATTGTCCACTATCGTGACACCTTTGGTGGCAGTACGATTACCCAGCAGTTGATTAAAAATGTAACGCAGGAACGGGAGACCAAAATTTCCCGTAAGGTAACGGAAATTTTCCGTGCTTTAGCGTTAGAGCAAAATTACGATAAAGAAGATATTTTAGAACACTATCTGAATACCATTTACCTCAGTCAACGTTGCAACGGTGTTACTACTGCCGCGCGGGTTTATTTTGGGAAAGATTTGGGAGAACTCACCCTGGCTGAATGTGCATCCATTGCAGGGATTACACAGTACCCCACTCGTTATGATCCCTTCTTGAATCCGGAAGCGAACAAAGAAAAGCAAGAAATCGTTCTTAATAAGATGTTCGAAAACGAGCTGATTACCCAAGAGGAATTGGATGTTGCTTTGGCTGAAGAACTGCAGTTCAATCCCGACCGCACTGTTGCGAGCAGTAACCGTTCTTACTTTGCCGATCAGTTATTTAGTGATGTTTTAAATGATTTGCAGACCGAAGCTGGATACACCGAAGCAATGGCAGAAAAAATGCTCTATAACGGTGGACTACGGATTTACTCTACCATCGACCCCGAAATCCAAGCCATTGCTCAAGAATACTACGAAAACGCTGAAAATTTCCCCAAATCTTCAGATGAAGATAATCCATATCAATCAGCGATGACCGTCATTGATAATGAGACTGGCGCAATCGTTGCCGTTATCGGTGGTTTGGGCGAAAAGGAAGGCAATCGCATTTTAAATCGGGCGACCCAGACTGAGCGTCAGCCTGGTTCATCCATTAAGCCCTTGGCAGTTTATGCGCCTGCTTTGGAGTATGGCACTATCACATCTTCTTCGATTGTCAACGATACTCCTGTGACCATTGGTGGCTGGTCACCAAGAAACTCATACAGTGGATTTTTAGGCGACATCCCTGTTTCGGTTGCCGTTGCAAAATCCTCGAACCTCGCAGCAGTCAATCTGTGTCAGACTTCAGGCGTTGAGAATTCCTTTAATTTCCTGAAAAACAAATTGGGCTTTACTACCTTGGTTGAGCGTCGCGTCGAAAGCAACGATGATATTTCAAGTGATATTAACCTTCCTGCTTTGGCATTGGGTGGTATGACCGATGGTGTCAATGTTACTGAGATGGCAGCTGCCTACGCAACCTTTGCAAACGAAGGCGTGTATACCGTCCCCTATACCTATACCAAGGTATATGATAGCAACGGCAAACTTCTTTTGGAAAAACGTCCGAAAAGCAACGTTGCCATGAGTGAAACTACCGCTTATCTGATGACCAATCTGTTAAAAGGTGTAGTCAATGGCGGTACTGGTGGTGGTGCTGGCTTCTACAGTTGGGAAGTCGCCGGTAAAACCGGAACAACCGATAGTCGCAAAGACCGTTGGTTTGCGGGCTATACCCCCCTGTATACTGCAGTTATCTGGTTCGGCAATGACGAACCTGCTCCTTTACCCAGTTCACTTGGAAACCCCTGTATCAGCATTTTCCGCAATGTTATGGGTAAGGTTCATAGCAACAAAACACCTGTCAGCTTCAAGCGACCAAACGGACTTGTTTCTGCCGAAACCTGTACGGTAAGCGGATTCTTGGCAACAGATGCATGCCGCAACGATCCCGAGGGCACCAAAGCGGTCAGCACCTATTTCTCCAAAAATAATGTTCCTGAGGAAGAATGCCCCTTAAGCCATCAACCGGTACCTGTTGAACCGACTCCAGAAGAAACAGTGCCTCCAATTGATGAGGTTCCTGACACTCCATTGCCAGAAGTTTTACCAGACCCCGGTGATTCGACATTAAGATAATAAAAATCCCAAGCCTTTTGGCTTGGGATTTTTTCTTATTCGTGATGATGACAATCGCAACTGCTGCAGAAACCACTGAACTTGAAAACCTCGTCCGTTGAACGGCCTTGCTTTTCATAGTAATCCGCGATTGCAGCCTTGATGCCCTCCTCTGCTAGGTTAGAGCAATGCATCTTTACGGGCGGCAAACCATCCAATGCTTCAGCAACGGCTTGATTGGTCAATTTTAACGCTTCTTCAACCGTCTTGCCTTTTACTAACTCAGTTGCCATACTGCTGGTTGCAACAGCAGCACCACAACCAAACGTCTTGAATTTCGCGTCCACAATGACGTCGTTTTCAATTTTCAAGTAAATCTTCATGATGTCACCGCACTTGGGATTGCCAACGTTTCCGATACCGTCAGCGTCTGCAATCTCCCCCACGTTACGCGGGTTCGTGAAGTGATCCATTACCTTTTCACTGTACATCCTTATGGCTCCTTTCAAATTCTTCTTACAAAGGAGACATTGCACGAAGCCGCTCGATAATTGGCGGTAACGTTTCAATAATGTAATCTACATCTTCTTCCGTGGTGTAACGGCTGTAAGACAAACGCACCGAACCGTGAGCCTTCTCATGCGGCAAACCAATCGCCAAGAGAACATGGGACGGATCTAACGAACCAGAGGTACATGCCGATCCACTGGAAGCAGCAATTCCCTTCATGACCAACAATAAAAGAATTGACTCGCCTTCGATAAACTCAAAACCGATGTTCAGGCTACCAGGCAAGCGCTTTTCTCTATGACCATTCAAACGAGCATAGGGAACACGATCCAAAATGCCTTTGATGGTACGGTCGCGCAACTGCGTCAAGCGCTCTGACGTTTCAGGCAGCTCCTCTACCGCTAGCGTGATTGCCTTTCCCAAAGCAACGATACCAGCAACGTTTTCCGTTCCTGCACGTCGATTTCGTTCTTGCGCTCCACCCTGCATAAAAGTACCGATGCGAGTTCCTTTACGGATATATAACGCACCAATTCCCTTGGGGGCGTGGAACTTATGCCCCGACAAAGACAACAGGTCGACGCCTAATTCCTCAACATTTACAGGAATATGACCAACAGCCTGGACAGCATCGGTATGGAACAAAACGCCAGACTCGTGGGCAATGGCACAAAGCTCACGAATCGGCTCAATAGTGCCGATTTCGTTGTTTGCCATCATGATGGTAACCAAAATAGTTTCGTCGGTGATTGCAGCTTTTAAATCATCAGGAGAGACCAGACCCGTTTCGTCAACCGGCAAATAAGTGATCGAAAAGCCCTCTTTTTCTAACTGTTTGCAAGTATGCAAAACAGCATGATGCTCAATTGCAGAGGTAATGATATGCTTCCCACGATTTTGGTTTGCAAAAGCAACACCGCGAATTGCCCAGTTGTCCGACTCGGTTCCGCAAGCGGTAAAAACGATTTCACTTTCAGCTGCGCCGATTGCTTTTGCCACCTGCCCACGCGCTTCTTCAACCGCTTGATGTGCAGCTTGTCCCAAACCATAGATACTGGACGGGTTTCCGTATTGTTCCGAAAGATAAGGAAGCATCGCCTCCAGCACTTCGGGACGTACGGCAGTAGTTGCACTGTTATCT
>JAGAUM010000060.1 GCA_017620795.1 Clostridia bacterium | reverse complement strand
CTTGAAAAAATCGAAAAAATCGGATAAAATTTTAAAAAGTACTGGACAAACCGATTTTTTGGTGGTATAATAACGAAGTCGTCACGAAAGACGGCTTTATGGGAGTATAGCTCAGTTGGTTAGAGTGCTTGCTTGACATGCAAGAGGTCACTGGTTCGAGCCCAGTTATTCCCACCAAAAAGCACTTGCGAAAGCAAGTGCTTTTTTTATAACTTTTTTGTCATATTGCGGTTCCTGCGTTGACAAAAAAAGTGAATTATGGTATAACAAACGTAATTAAAATAGGATTAGGGGGAAACAAAATGCGTATTCAATTTTTAGGAACGGGTGCGTCTGAAGCGCTTCCGGTTATGTATTGTGATTGTGAGCTTTGCCAGAAATGTCGGGAACTGGGCGGAAAGAACATTCGTACCAGACAGCAGACCTTGATTAATGACGATTTGTTGATTGATTTCCCGGCAGATACTGTGATGCACACAACCGTGCACGGACTTTGCTTTTCTAAAGTACATACTTGCTTGGTAACCCATGCTCATGAAGACCATCTTTGCCCGACAGAGCTTTTCAGCCGTTCCGGCAGTACATTAAAAATGGTTGAGCCGACCTTGACTTTTTATGGCTCTGAAAAGGTCATTGAGCAGATTAAAAATATTACCGAAAAACCTGAAAAAACCCGCATGGCAAGAGTTCAGATTGATGAGCCGTTTCAGCCTTTTACCGTTCGCGGTTATAAAGTTACTCCTCTTGCGGCTGACCATGCAAATGCTTATTGCGGCCCCTTATTATATTTGATTGAAAAAGACGGAAAAGCCTATCTGCATGGCCTTGACACGGCTTATTTCCCGGAATCGACCTGGGAGTATCTGTCGAAGTTGGATATTCATCTGGATGCGGTTGCACTGGATTGCACCTTCTTTAACTGGGATCATTTAGACAAGCATGGCGTGGATGGCTGCTCTTACGGACATATGGGCATGTTCTGCTGCTCTCAGGTAAAGGAGCGGTTGATTGAAATCGGGGTTGCGGACGAGAAAACTCATGTAATTTTGACTCATCTGGCTCATACGGCAGCTTCAACTCATGATGAAATGCAAAAACGCGCAGACGAGTATGGTATGACCGTTGCATACGACGGAATGGTACTGGAGATCTGATTGACATGCGTATTCAGCTATTAGGAACCGCCGCTTCGGAAGGAATCCCCGGTGTTTTTTGTAATTGTGAGGTCTGCAAGGCTTGCCGCGCTCTTGGCGGAAAGAACTTTCGTTCCCGCCAGCAAACGATTATTGACGAGGGCTTGCTGATTGATTTTCCTGCAGACACCGTCATGCATAGTTATGTTCACGGACTGAATCTGTCAAAGGTTCACACCTGTTTGGTAACCCATTCTCATGGCGACCATTTTTGTCCTACGGAGTTTTTTATCCGTGGTGCAAGCTTTATGGACTTGATTGAAGAGCGGATGACCATTTACGGCACAGAAGCAGTTCTTTCCAAAATTGAAAAGACCATTGAGAATCCGGAAAAGTCCAGAATCGCAGGTATTTTGATTGACACGCTATTCGAATCGTTTGAGGTTCGCGGATATAAAGTGACACCTCTTGCTGCTGATCATGATTATGCAACCTGCGGAAGTGTCTTGTACTTGATTGAAAAGGATGGAAAAGCCTATTTGCATGGTACAGACACTGCTTATTTCCCTGAAGAGACCTGGTCTTTTCTCGAAAAAGCAGGCGTTCATTTGGATGCCGTTGTCTTGGATGCGACCTTCTTTACTTGGGATCATCTGACCAAAACGGGTGTCGACGGATTGTCCTACGGACACATGAGCATGTTCTGCTGTGCCCAAGTCAAAGAGCGTTTGGAAGAAATCGGCATTGCGGACCGGAACACAAAAGTTGTTTTGACCCACATGGCGCATTGCGCCGCCGCAACTCATGATGAAATGCAAAAAAAAGCGGATGCGTACGGCTTGATCGTTGGCTATGACGGCATGGTGATTGACATTTAATTTTTTCGGAGGAGCCGTAGGGTTCCTCTTTTTCTTGGAGGTGCTACAATGGTTGATTGCCTCGAATCACAGAGAATTAAAGAAATGCTGAAATACTCCGAACTGTGTCCAACTGTTTTGGAGTGTGCTTCTTCAACCAACACCCAACTTCGGGAATTGGCTGAAAAAGGCGCCCCCGAAGGGATGCTTTTAATCACCGATTACCAGACCGCAGGTCGCGGCAGACACGGGAGAAACTTTTTTTCGCCGAAAGGCACAGGCCTATACATGAGTTTGCTGTTGCGACCGACCTTCGGATTGGAACAAGCAACGCTGTTGACAACTGCTTGTGCCGTTGCAGCCGCAGAGGCGCTGGAGACTTTGGACATTTCGGTGGGCATCAAGTGGGTCAACGATTTATTCCTTAATGGTCGCAAGGTTGCAGGGATTCTGGTCGAAGCGATACAGAGCGGGATTATCGTCGGCATCGGGTTTAACCTGTATCCGCCTGAAGGTGGCTTTCCGTCTGAGATTTCAGAAATTGCAACCGCCATTTTCGAAAAAGAAGAGGGCGGAACGAAAAATCGACTGGCGGCAGAATGGGCAAACCGCTTTTGGAATGAATATCAGAACCTAAGCGCTGACAGTTGTTTGATTCGTTATCGGGAACGATCTATTTTAAACGATAGTCCTATTGTGATTATTCGGGGTGAGGAGCAGATTCCTGCCATAGCAAGGGGGATAAATGACCGATTTGAGCTGATTGCTGAACTCTCTGACGGAAAATGTCTAACGCTTTCTTCCGGTGAAGTTCGGATTCGTGTTGGAAATAATTGACAGCGTTTTGGAAATAATGTACCCTTAAAACAGGGGCGGCCATCGCCGCCTCTGTTTTTGTTTAGGGGGATTTTTATGGCGGAATGGATTGTGCAGGTAAATGAACGGATTGGCGGTTTGGTTTGGGGAACGCCGATGGTTTTACTCTTTTTAGGTACGGGGGTTTATTTTACTGTGCGAAGTGGCTTTTTTCAGCTTCGCCATGCGAAACTGATCGGTACAAAAACCTTTTTTGCCCTGTTTCACTCTTCGTCAGCAACGAGAAGCAATGACAAAAAGTCTTTGTCTCAGTTTCAGGCATTGTCCACCGCTTTGGCGGCAACCTTGGGGAACGGCAATATCGTTGGAGTTGCAACGGCAATTTCGGCAGGGGGACCTGGCGCCGTGTTCTGGATGTGGGTTTCTGCTTTTTTCGGTATGATGACTCATTTTGCAGAAAGTGTATTGGGAATTTATTTCCGTTATCGTAACGAAAACGGAGAGTGGCTGGGTGGTCCTATGTACTATTTGGAGGCGGGACTGAAAAACAAAAAGCTGGGACGATTTTTAGCAATTAGTTTTGCGCTGCTTTGCATGCTTGCCTCTTTTGGCATTGGTAACATGACCCAGGTCAACTCTATTTCTGCAGCCATGCGGACAAGCTTTGGCGTTTCGGAATGGTTTTGTGGTATTGTCTTGGCATTACTTGCAGGAACGGTTATTCTAGGTGGGGTAGGACGCATTGGCCGTGTGACAGAAAAGCTGGTGCCTGTGATGTCGATCCTATATATCGTCGCATGCGTTACTGTTTTTATCTTGAATATTCGGCAAGTCCCTTATGTATTTTCTTCCATTTTCAAGTCTGCCTTTTCTTTCGAGGCAGTAGCTGGCGCAGGAAGCGGACTTGTGATGAAACGGGCGGTCAGCATGGGCTTTCGCCGCGGGATTTTTTCTAACGAAGCAGGTTTGGGTTCGTCGGTTATGGCGCACTGCGCGGCAGACGTAAAAGAACCCGTCGAGCAGGGGATGTGGGGGATTTTTGAAGTTTTTGCCGATACCATTCTGGTCTGCACCTTGACAGCTTTTGTTTTATTAAGCAGTACTGCCGATGTCCTGCCGTTAAATGAAGCACTGCAAAAGGTCGATACTACACCTCGGTATGTCAGTCTGGATCATACGGCTGGCGTTGTTCCTTTGGTTCAAACGGGCACTCATCCGAAATTTCAATTGGGCTCGTCTAAAGGGATTCCTAAGACGGTTACCACGGTTGATGGCGGCGAATATACTATCTATTTTCAGCCCCCTGACGAGAAAGATTATGTTTTTACAAATGTGATGGTTCTTCGGGGACAGCAGGCGAAAGAAGAGGATGGTTCTCTGTTGTTCACCGAACAGGGAAAACCCGTTATTGCTTCGGTTGCGCTGGAAGAGCTGGACGGCATTTCTTTGGCAGTTTACGCTTTTTCTCAGCGGTTCGGCCCCTTGGCAGGAAAAGTGCTTTCAATCGCTGTTTTGTTGTTTGCTTTTGCTACGGTTTTAGGCTGGTCCGTTTACGGAACACAGGCGGCGGAGTATTTGTTTGGCATGGGTGCCAAAATTCCTTTTCAGCTTTTATTTGTTCTGATGATTGTGTTTGGCGCGACCCAGAGTATGGGGCTGGTCTGGAATATTTCAGATACCCTAAACGGATTGATGGCGTTGCCGAACCTAATTGGTATTCTTTCTCTTTCTGGATTGGTCTTTGACATCCTTAAAAACTATGAACAAAGGCAAAGGGGAGCTTTAAAGGCACCAATACGAAGCGCCTACCAGGAACTAATTAGAAAATAAATTTTGGTTTTAGAACGGCTTGTCTTTTCATATAGTAAGACCAAAGGGGGACGAGCATGATGAAAAGACAGGTCAAGCATAAACCCACCCGTTCAAGCACAATCGGGAAGCACTTCTTTTTACAGGTAGCCGTTTGCGGACTCATACTGGTGTTGGTTCTGGCAGTACAAAAAACTGCATGGAGTGAAACTGTGGAGCTCCAGATTCAACGCCTTTTTGGATATGAAATCGATTTTGAGGCGTTGGGAAGCATGGTAAAACAATACTGGCTGGAGAATCAAGAACTTCCAAAAGAGCCCATTACAGAGCCCGTGGTTAACGAGCCGATTCAGGACATTGAGGAACCCATAGTACCTGAAAAGTGGACCCTTTTAAACACAGGGCGGATTACCTCACGTTACGGTGAACGTGAAATGGACGGCGTAACAGGCTTTCATTCGGGGATTGATATTGCTGGGAACTACGGCGATTGGGTGTACGCTATAGGTGACGGTGAGGTTTTCGAATGTGGCGTGGATGAAGGGTATGGAAACTACATCAAGATTCGCCATTCCGATAAAGGGATTACTACCCTTTACGGACACCTGCAAAGCATTCGGGTCAATGAGGGGCAAAGGGTAACAAGAGGGGATCTTATCGGAACCGTTGGTAGCACTGGAAGAAGTAGCGGCCCTCATCTCCATTTAGAAGTTCGTGACCTACAAAACCACACCTTGGACCCAGAACCTTATATTGCCTATTAAAAAAAGAGCAAACACGCTCTTTTTTTGTTGCAGAAAAGAAAAAACTGTG
>JAGAUM010000059.1 GCA_017620795.1 Clostridia bacterium | reverse complement strand
ATGGGGAGAACCAATCTAATAAAGCACAGCACCAGAATACACCGATTCACGTATAGCGAAAACAAGACCTGAATCTGCTTTCCTGACGAAAAACACACACGATTCCTGCGAGGAACCGTAACTGCCGCCGCTATTCGCGTTGGCTCACTGCTTAACAAGGCCCATTCCGGGGAAGTGATCTATTAAATACAGTGTTATTTTACCATGGTGCAAACCTGCGGTCCATGACACCTAAATCTACTCCATCGCGTGCAAATTGCTTGCATGATCACGGCGGTTTACGTTATACGACGACTTAGGCGAACCTTTGGCGGAGATGGATTACATTACGGATGCGTTATGCGTAACGTGGTAACTATGTTGAGATAAGTCGACGTTATGCGTAATCGTAGCCCCACCGAACATTTCGGCCAGGATGTTTGCCACATCGTTAATAGTGGCGGCGGCATTGCGCAGGTCGCTGATTGCCATTTCCAAATCGCTCATTTTGCCCATTGACGGTACCTCCTTCTTTGATTGTCTTGATTTTCATTGCCTGGTTGATTTTCTTGGCCAGGCTTGCGACTACGATGACGAAGTCCAGAAGGACATCCACCAGTTCCTGATCCTGTGTCATCACCATGTTTTCGGAATCCTGCATCTCGGTTCACCTCCTTGGAAGAAGCGGTATCGTGTTGCTCCTTACATCCCCCACTGGAGGTGAACCGGCGAAGTGGTCCACATTTTTTGAGATTTTTTTAGTGGTAATCTTTCAGCTGCTCACGGAGCAGTTCTTTGACCGTGTTCCAACGGCGCTTGAAAGTGGAACGGGCCATCTGCATATCCTCGGCAGCCTCACGCTCTGACTTACCCTGCATAATCAGCTCACACATACGGCGACCGTCTGGGTCGAGTTCCTGCAGACGCTTATAGAGGGCGGTGAGCAGTTCGGCTTCTTCCATAATGGAGGCGGCGCTGGCATCATCGGATGCGAGGGTGTCGAGAAGGCTTGTCTGTTTGCCTTTCTTGTTTTCAAAGGTGTAGTCCAGGGAGAGCCCGTCCCCGGCGGCTTTGAACTCGCAGGCAAGACAATCACCATCGCACATCCACAACTTGGACTTCGGACACATACACTGACCGTGGTACTGAGCGCGTTTGCGGGTTGCCCAGATGTCGCGGTAGTAGGCATCGTGCTGTTCTTTGGTGACTTCCACCCAGGTCTTGATGCGGTGGATGTAGATTTTGTAGGGGCGGGTTGACTGCTGATTTTCTTGGTTTGACATAAAAAATTCCTCCGTTTGTCGATTTCTCGAAACGGAGGAACTTGGTCGGCTGCAAAATTGGCGCAGTAAAAGAACCGCAGTCCTGACGGAGTTTCTCCGTTTCGGATTGCGGCTAACCCGCTCAATGGGCAGCCGTGGTATTTAGTTGTCCGCAGTATCCAGTTGAGCCACCAGTGATCAAATGGTGCAGAATAAAGCGGTAGAGAAAGGGAAAGTTTGCATTTGCGAAAGAAAATTCACAATCGCAGATATTTTCTTCGTCAAAACCGTAGATTTTTTCACAATTATGTGCTATAATAAAAAATACAGTTTAGACTCAGGAGTTTTCCCTGTTCTGAAATGGGGCTTCGGCCTTGCTTCTACACTTATTATATAAAAACAACTTGGTAGGCACGGTCAGCCGTTGGTAGGCTTCGGTAGGCTTGGGTAAGAAAGAGGTAAAAGATATGTTGTTTAGTGAATTTGTGCAGTTGTTGCACCCGATTATCGGTGGCAGTAGTAGTACCCACGCCTTTGCACGTACTATCTTTGATGCCGTTGTTAATGAGGATGGGCTGACCATCCTGAATGAATATAGTGAAAGTTCTTTTAAGGCGTACTATAACGGAACCACGAAAATCACAAAGATTGCTAAAGCAATCAGCCCCTATATTGACCAGACGGAATTCGCTTCATATTTTGAAGGGTTTTCAGATGAAGCTATGCTTAGCGTTTGTGGTAGTTTTGAGCCATACATTCCCGGTATCAACGCAATGAATGCAGGGGAAGAATTGGCTGCGTTGTTTGCTGGGATAATCAAGCCGGCAGCCTCAACAAAAAGAAAAAGCGCCCCGAAGGACGCTCAAGACAATACAGGGACAACCCCGCATGATATTATTTCGGAAAAGATATTTGCTTCTGGAAAGGCTGTAGCCGATACCTGGGACAAGCTGATGCAGGCAATGGCCGACGATATGAGTAAGACAGAAGGCGTGGAGTCAAAGGCTGCGGATGATGCGACTACCGAACAAACGAAAGATAGCAAGCAGCCCGTTCTGAATGTTGACACCCTTTCGGATGATGACAAGAAACTGCTCAAGGTTTTTAGAAATGACTGCAAGGAAGTTATGCTGT
>JAGAUM010000058.1 GCA_017620795.1 Clostridia bacterium | reverse complement strand
TACCGCTATCATGTCGGGTTTAGAAAGTGGCATGTCCACTGTTTTGGTATTATCAGGAATCTCTAATCAAGAGACCTTAAAGTCTTATGCATACCGTCCTTCTGTTGTATTGGACGGTGTTGGTGATATCGTCCGTCTGGCCCAGGAAAACAAATAACCAAAAGCCCCTTAAAACGGGGCTTTTTTTATTGCACTTTTTGCGTTCTTTTAAGATTTCTTGCTTATTTGCCACATAGCGCTTGACAAAGAAAAACGGTGATGATAAAGTGAGATTATGAATTAAGGAAGAAGGTATTTTATGAAAGTTGGTTTTTACGAAAAGGATATCACACCGCCTTTGGGTTCTATGATCACCGGATACTTTAATCCACGTTATGCCACGGGAATCAAAGAAAAATTATGCGCAAAATCCATGGTTATCGAATCGGAAGGAACACTTTTTTCTTACACGGCTGTTGATGTCTGTAACATTCCTCCGGATGCAATGCGCGATATTATCCATGGTATTTCCGAAAAAACCGGAATCTCTTCGAACCATGTATTGGTCAGTGCCACCCACTGCCACACAGGCTCACTCTTAATCCGTCCAACGGCAGAGAACAACAAACCGGGCATGGACTCCAGCGAATATCGCATCGGGCAGGTTATCGAATCCGCTGTTTATGCTTATCAGCATTTACAAGAAGCCAACTGCCGTTACGGTTATGGTGAAAACAGTCATTTCGCGTTTATCCGTAACTTTTTATTGAAAGACGGGCGTTATATTACCAATCCTCCTCGGCTCGACCCCAATATTGATCATGCCATCGGTGAGATTGACCCGTCGGTAAACGTCCTTTATTTCGAGGATTTAAGTGGCAACCCTCTCGGTGCCTTAACCAATTACGCCTGCCACTGTGACGTGGTCAGCGGCAACGAATTTTCGGGTGATTTTCCTGCTATTATGGCGAAGGAATTGAAAAAAACTTTCGGTCCTGAATTTGTGTCCGTTTATATGCAAGGCGCTTGCGGCAATATCAATGACAATGACGTGACCGCTCCCAGTCCTGATTCGATTCAATGGTATCAGGAAGCGGGTAAAAGCTTGGCTGAAACGGTAACTTCAATCATCAAAAGCAGTGAAAAAATGACCGATACCAATATTTCTGCTTTACGGGAAGAAATAATTCTGAAGGTTCGCAAGTTGCCTGAAGGAATGCTGGAAGAAGCCAGACAAGCACTGATTGACATCCCCGCATCCGAAGAGCGGGTCTACGACTTTAACGATTACAGTAATCCGTTGGTGGTTCGTTCTTACGCATCGCGACTGGTCAATATTTACGATAATCTGGCCACCGTTGATCCGCGAGGAATCGTCACTTCGATTCAGGCTATCAAGTTTGGTGACTGCTATTTCTATGGCGTACCCGGTGAATTGTTTAACCAGTATGCTTTTTACATCAAAGAAAAAGCACCAACCAAGCGCACTTTTATTGCGGAACTGTCTCAGCCGGGATACAACAATTATATTGCCATTCCCCTCTTTTACGAAAGCGATGACGTTTATGAGGGAAAGGTCAGCTCCTGTTGGATTGAAAAAGGCGAAGGGCAAAGAATTGCAGAAAAAGCAATCGAAGTCGGCAAAAAGTTAGCATAAACAAAAAAGAGATTGGCAAAAGCCAATCTCTTTTTATTTGGTTTAGCGAGCCACTTTTTCTCCGTGGCAGTAAACATCATAGAGGTTAAAGTCCTCGTCCATAATAACCATGTTCGCCAGTTTACCGGGAGCGATATTGCCCATTTCGTCAAAGACACGGATGGCGCGGGCAGGATTTTCCGAGGTCATGCGAACAATGTCATGGAGAGAGAAACCAACCTTTTTAAGGTTCTTACAAACCCGATCCATGGTCAGCATGCTACCACTTAACTCTCCGTCAACGAAGTTTAAGTCACTGCCGATGTCATCGTCATATCCTTGGGTGCGGTCGGTAATGGCAACAATGTGGTCCACACCAACTGCTTTAGCAACGAAGCGCACCATATCATGACGGACATGGACGCCCTTACTGTCGACAATCAGTTCATAAAACAGGTTGTCGCACATCATCACTGCTTGGTCGAAATTGACCTCTTTGGTGCCGCCTACGCTGGTCGGCTCGATGCTACAGCCAGTCGCATCACACAAATGGGTAACGATACCTGCACCGTTAGAAACCGCCCGTTTAATATCCTCGGGAGATGCGGCACTATGGCCCAATGCAGGGACGATGCCATACTTGACCATAGCAGGGAAAAGCTCTGCCGTTCCCTCCATTTCAGGAGCAACGGTCATCTGCTTAATCAAGCCCGTTTCAAACATTTCAAGATACTCTTCCTTGCGGACAGGACGCATCTGATCCTGAGTTTTAGAACCGAAGCCGGGGTTGATATACGGACCTTCCATATGGACACCGATGAGGTTTTTATATTTTCCCATCGCACCGCGGATCAGTTCGATGGCGTCCATAGTCTCTCTGTGAGACAGGGTGCGATAAAGGCTACCCAAAAGGCCGGTGGTACCACGTTTTAAATGATAGTCAGCAAAGATCTCAGCCGACATATGGCAACGGCCGCCCGGATATCCATGAACATGGATATCGATAAATCCTGGCAGGACCAAGCGGTCGCCCACATCCACCAGCGTTTCAGGTAGCTCCAGATGTTCCCTGTCACCTACGGCAACAATTTTGTTATCTTCAACGACAACAGCGCCTTTTTCATACAAGGAGTAGTCCGCAAATACGCGGCCTAAAATTGCGTAACGTTTCATCATCATATTCCTTTCTTAGTTGACTTTCTCGCCGTGGAGGTAAACTTCCAGTTCCTTGAAGTTTTCGTCCGTTACAACGATATTTGCCAATTTACCTGCCGACAGGCTACCCATATTGTCAAAGACGCGAATAGCGCGGGCAGGGTTTTCGGCGGTCATGCGGGTAATCTGGGGCAGAGAGAAGCCTAACGCCTTCAGATTACGGGCAACATAGTTCATGGTCAGCTTGCTACCATGGAGTTCACCGTTGAACATATTGAGGTCGCTATCATCCTCCGAACCGGTGCAACAGTCGGTAATGGCAACCAGACGGTCTACACCGACAGTTTTTGCCGCCAGACGAACCATATCGGGACGGACATGGATGCCTTGGCTGTCCACAATCAGTTCATAATAGAAGTGGTCGCAAAGCATTGCTTCTTGATCAAAGTTTACTTCCTTGGTACCGCCTCAACGGGTGGGTTCAATACTGCATCCTGTTGCATCAAACAGATGAGTGACGATTCTTGCACCACTGTTGTGAGCAGCTTTGACCTGTTCAGGCGATGCGGCACTATGACCGATTGCAGGAGCAATTCCAGCCTTCACAAGCTCATGTAAAACATCTTCCGTGCCCTCTACTTCAGGGGCTAATGTCATCTGCTTGATTAAACCACTTTCAATCAGTTCCATGTACTCGGAACGGACACGGTCACGCAAGCCACACTGGGAAGCACCATATTGCGGATT
>JAGAUM010000057.1 GCA_017620795.1 Clostridia bacterium | reverse complement strand
GTATTACTCTTAAAATTAACGTGAACCTTTGTGCTGTTTAGTTTTCAAGGATCGCCCGCTTCGTCAGCGGCAAGTGCTATTATAACAAACCTTTTCCCTCTTTGTCAACCCTTTTTTTCACTTTTTTTCAAAAAAATTTAAAAGAATTTTCGAAACCTCCAAAAACAAAGGTGCAGCATAGGTTCCGCCACTCTGTCCGTTCTCCATAAAGACGGTAACACAGTACCTTGGCTCCTCTGTCGGAAGGAATCCGCAAAACCACGCGTGAACCTGCAATTCACCATCTTCTATCCAGCCTGTTTCTGCCGTTCCTGTTTTTCCCGCAGTTTGCACCTCATCATTTCCCGCCCGTTTTCCCGTACCTTCCGTTACGGTTTTTATCATCATCTGACGCAAACGTTGTGCCGTGTGGCCGGATAAAACCCGCTTCTCAACAGTCTGACGCAGAGACTGAACCAAAAGGCCCTGTCCGTCCACAACGCCATCAGTGATGTTTAATGTGCGTTGGATGCCATCATGAACCACTGTATCCACCAAGCGATGAATGGCGGTTGGGGTGGTCAATAATTCCCCCTGACCGATTGCCAGATTGGCAAGTCGCCCCGGTAACGCAGGAGTCACATCAGGGAGGATGCTTCTTGATTCCTGTTCCAAGTTGGTGGCTCGTTCGGTCATGCCCAACCGTTTTGCCATGGAAAGCAACCGCTCCATGCCGATTTTCTCCGCCAGACGAACAAAATATCCATTGCAAGACTGGGCAAAAGCTTCATCCAGGTCTACGGTTCCGTGAGCGGTGTAATCATAACAGGAAAGGGTACGGTCCGCTACCTGGTAAACCCCATTGCAACAAAAGTCCCGAACGGTAATACCATATTCCAGTGCTGCAGCGGCGACCACAATTTTAAACACCGAGCCTGCATTATATCCGTGCAATGCCCGATTTAAAAACTCTCCATTTGTACTATTTAAAGAAGCAGACAGATTATTGGGATCAAACTGCGGACGGCTGACCAACGCTAACACATCTCCCGTTTCGACATCGCTAACAAGGATACAGCCTTTGGATAGTTTCTTTTCCGCCAAGACTTCCAGTTCTTTTTGAAGTTCATAATCCAACGTCAGGCGCAGATGGTAACTGTCATCCACTTGTCGATTGGCTTCCAGATACCCCCTGCCCCCCAAAAGGCCTTTTTGCACATCTCTTAAGCTAATGACCGACTGTTTCCGTCCTGTGTTTAGAATCGACTCGAAAGCCGCCTCCAAACCGCCATTCCCCACTCCTTGAGCATCTATGGTGCCAATCAAATGCCGAGCCACACTATTCTCGTCCTGTCTTAAGGGCGCCCGAAGAGTCAAGAAGCCTGCGCGTTCCACAGGATAAAGATTGTTGAGCGGTCCAAAGGATAAACGGGTGCGATTTTTAATCTGATGAATGACATACTCTTTTGAAAGCCCCAGCTGCTCTGCAATGGCGTCAGCCCCCTCTTCTATATCCGCTCCGTCGACATAGACGGCAAACTCTCCTTCACTGCGGTTGGTAAAGGGGGTGCCGTTGCGATCGGTAATCTCTCCGCGAACCGAAACCAGCTCCGCAGAAGAAACCCGTTGTGCGACCGCTTCTTGGGTCAGTTTTTCATGCTGCATGACCGATAGCCAAAACAGTCGCACTATTAATAGAAGGAACAGGAAACAAACTACCCGTATGAAAATCGAAAACCGTTTCTCCGTAACCATCACCTCAAAGGTAGTATGCCCATAAAAAAAGAACCATCCCTTAGGATGATTCTTTTGCAGAGGCTTTTTTGATGGTAAAAAAGAAAGTGGTTTTTTCATTTGGTATACTTTCCACCCGAATTTCCTCGCCATGTTGGTTTAAGATGTTGCGGACCATATAAAGACCCAAACCTGCTCCGTTCTTATCGACGCCGCGAGATTTGTCTGATTTATAGAAACGTTCGAACAGGTGCGGCAATTCCTCGGGGTCGATACCCGCACCGCTGTTTTCGATTGCCACATGGTACTTTCCGTTGCGAAGCTTGACTGAAATCCCCATCCATCCTGCTTCGGGTGTAAACTTGATAGCATTGTCGGTCAAATTATTCAGCACACGGCGAATCTGGTCGGGGTCCGCATACGCCCATGCTTCCTCAGGCAGGTCAACCGAAACCTCCAGCTTCTTGTCTTCAATCCGTTGTTCGGCACCAATCAAAACCAGACGAATCAGCTCGTTCAAATCAAAGCGGACTTGTTCCAACTGTACATTCCCCGATTCCATACGGGTCAGCTCCAAAAGCTGGTTGACCAAGCGAGACAGGCGACGGGTTTCTTCTAGTACAATATGAAGATACTTATCCGTTTCCTCGGGTGGGATGACGCCGTCGATAATCCCCTCCATGAATCCACTGATGGTGGTCATAGGTGTCCGCAGTTCATGGGACAGGTCACCAATGAAGTTCCGTTGGTTCTGGTCCTGATTCTTAAGAGACAAGGTCATGGCATTAAAGTCGGTCGCCAATTCACCAATTTCATCTCCTGTACGAATGTCCAGTTTGGTGTCAAAGTCCCCACGAGCCACTGCACGGGCGGCACGCTGAACCTTTCGGATAGGACCGATAATCCGTTGCGCCATCAATAACAGAAGTAGAATGGAAACCACCGAAACGATGATAAACGCAAACAGGAAATAGCGGATTACTTCGTTCTTGGCGGCTGCCAGGAAAGGAACGGGCAGGTGGATGATGACTGCACCGTAAAAGACTCCGCTCCGCAGGATAGGGGTTGCAACGGTCAGCACTTCCTCCCGATGGCGCAAGTCCATGGGGCCGATATGCAGGTACCGCTCCTGTTTCTCTTTGACATAAGAAAAAGCGTCGTCATCAACCAGCTCTCGGTCCATCACCCGATCGCAATTATCAGAGCAAGCAATCATCTGTCCGCGAGAATCTGCCACAACAATATATGAACCACCGTCTCTGGAAAGGGCATTGAGGTTTTGACGGAAGAAGTATTCGATTCCAGGTGAGTACTGTTCCTCCGCTGTAACAGCCAATTCCGCCAGACGGTCTGCCATGTGAATCAGGCGCATTTGCTCCTGTCCCATGACATATTCATTCAGTTTTTGAATCTGGAATGCGCCCAGTACCACCATACTGAACAGTACCACGGCGATGACGGGCACCATAATACGGTGGAACAAGCTTTTTCTAAAAAATTTCATGGTTAACTCCGCACTTCGAATTTATAGCCCACGCCCCAGACCGTCTTAATCTGCCAAGCCTCACTGACCTGGTCCAGCTTTTCACGCAGGCGCTTAATATGCACATCAACGGTGCGGGACTCTCCAAAAAAGTCGAAGCCCCAGACCTTGTCCAAAATCTGTTCACGGGTGAATACCTGATTGGGATGGGACGCCATAAAATAAAGAAGCTCCAGTTCTTTTGGCGGAATGTCCAGTACTTCTCCGCGAATCTTTAATTCATAGTTTTCCAGGCTAATTTCCAGATCAGGGTACGAAAGACCCTGCTCTGACTTTTTGGGCTCAACCCGACGCAAAAGGGCTTTGACCCGAGCCAGTACCTCTTTGATTTCAAAGGGCTTGACCACATAGTCATCCGCCCCCAGCTCCAAGCCCAAGACCTTATCAAAGGTTTCACCTTTGGCGGTGAGCATCATGACAGGAATATCGCTGACCTGACGGATTTCGCGCAACAACTGATAACCGTCTTTGCCCGGGAGCATGATATCC
>JAGAUM010000056.1 GCA_017620795.1 Clostridia bacterium | reverse complement strand
CCCCCCGAAAAAATCGGGAAATGACCAGATAGGTAGACGCGTTTAAGACCACCAGAATGGTGGCCTGAATCAGCAGGGCTTTGGCGTTTTCAGGAACAATCATTGCCAACAGTGCATAAGAAAGCAGGTTGACTAAAATGAGGCATAAAACAGGAATCCGTTTTCTGGTCATATCGTCACCTCAATCCAGTTCGGGGACTACAAAGGCAAACTCCACCGAGCCTACCGAGATTTTGTCGCCGTTATAGAGTAAGATGGGGTCGCCCGTGACCGGCTCCCCGTTTACGAAAGTGCCATTTTTACTGTCTAAATCTTCAATGAAATAATCCGAGCCTTCCAGGAAAATCAAGGTGTTACGTTGGGACATAAACCGATCGGGGAAGCAGATTTCGCACCCCTCTTCCCTGCCGATAACGTTATTGGCTTTTAAAACATAGCTGTCTTCAATCCCGTATGCAACCGCCTCCTTACCTGATAACAGGCGCAGGTAACAATCTCCGCGGCTGACCCGAAGGCGCTTTTCGGTCAGGCGGATGTCCAAAAAAATCATACGGATAATGGCAAGAATGAACAGATAAATGATAACCACAAACAGATAGCGAAAAAGGGTTGAAAGCAAATCAAAAAGATTCACGGCATTCTCCTCCTTTACTGTTATATTCATTATACCAGTTTCTTTGGAATTTTTCAATCGTTATTTACGCATACCCCTCCCCCGTCGGTCACATGTTTTTGATTGGTACGCGTGCCTTTATTTGAGGGTTGATTTTCGGTTTGTGGTTCGTTACAATAGGCACTGTGGTTGACGCAAATCGCCGAAAACCACAAATCAAAATTTCAAACAAGGAGGATTTCTCAATGTTACGATTGAAGAATCTGACGGCGTTCTCCGTCGTGTTCTGCATGCTGCTCAGTATGTTCGGTACCGCGTTTGCGTATAACGTGCCCGAAGATGTAGCAGGAACCGTTTACGAAGAATCCGCCGAGCTTTTAGGCGCATTAGGAATCATGGTCGGCGACGACGATGGCGAATTCCGTCCTAATGACACCATCATCCGTTCCGAATTCGCAAAAATTGCAGTTCATGCACTGGGCTTGGAGGATGTTGCTGAAACATCCAAAGAAGCCAGCAACTTCCCGGACGTTGTGGAAGGCCACTGGGCAACGGGCTATATTAACGTAGCCGCCAACCAAGGCATCATCGTCGGTGACGATGTAGGCACCTTCCGTCCCGATGACAAAATCACCTATGCCGAAGCGGTCACCATCTTGGTCCGTGTTCTGGGTCACGAGCCTTCTGCCCTGACCAAGGGGGCCTTCCCCACCGGTTATCTGGTAGTCGGTAACGAAATCGGCATCACCAAGGGTGTTTCTGCCTCTGCAGGCGCTGAAATCAACCGTGGTGGCGTTGCACGCATGACCTACAACGCGCTGACCATCAAGCTGATGGAACGCACCGGTTTTGGCAACGATGTTTCTTACGAGGTCGTTGACAAGACTTTGCTTGCTGACAAATTGAATGTTCAAAAATCCAATGGTTTGGTACAAGCCAACGGTCACACTTCTTTGACCGGCAACAGCTCTTTAAAGAAGAACGAAGTCAATATCGGCGGTGAGGTTTACAAGTTGGGCGATACCAACGCTGACAAGTTGTTGGGTCACCATGTCACCTTCTACTATCAGGAAGATGACAACTCCTCCGACAAGACCTTGCTGGTAGTCCGCACCAACGAAGCAAAAACCGCTGTTATCACCATCGGCGCTGAGGATATCGTCTCTATCACCACCGACGCAAACAGCCAGACGGTTGTAAAGTATTGGGTCGATAAAGAAAATGACAGCGAGAGCACCGAGGATGTTCTGTCCTCCACCGCAAAGCTGATTTTCAACGGCAAGAGCGAGACCTTTAACACCGACAAGCTGACCCCCACCTCGGGTACCTTGACCCTGGTGGACAATGACGGCGACGACATCTATGACATCGCACAGGTTATCAACTACGAGAACCATGTTGTAGAGGACATCTCCACCGCCGCCAATGCCATCTACGACAAGTATGGCAAGCCCACGCTGACTTTGGATCCCGACAACAAGAACGTTCACTTCGAGCTGACCGATTTAAAGGGTAACGAGGTCGCATTAAAAGACTTGAAAGAATGGGATGTTCTGGCAGTCGCCAAGAGCACCGACGGCAAGCTTTTAGACCTGACGCTGGTTCGCGAATCGGTCGAGGGGCGCATCACCGGTAAGAATGACACCAAGTTCTTCATTGAAGGCAAAGGCTATGAGGTTGCAGACAACTACACTGCCACCATCAACTTAAATGACCAAGGTGTCTTTTATCTGGATATCGACGGTCGCATCGCAGCAATCGACACCACCAAAAAGGCAAGCAACAACTACGCTTACCTGATTTCCGCCAAGAGCGGTGTCTCCTTTGACGATACCTTAAACATCAAGCTGTTCAATGCCAACGGCGAGGTCGTCACTTTAGAGACTGCCGAAAAAATCCGTTTCAACGGCACTGCCAACCAGACTGCCGAGACCGTTCTTTCCGCACTGAAAAACGGCGGCAGTGAAGTAGTTCAGCAGCTGATTACCTTTGAAACCAACGGTGACAACAAAATTAACGAGCTGACCTTGGCAACCGACAAGACCTCCACGGGCGAGATTGTTGCCAACGGCTTCACTTTAAACATGGTTGCCAGCGACGTTGTTTATAAGAGTGCTTCTTCCAAGTTAGGAAATGTGGTTGTAGGGGAAGAGACTGTGGTCTTTAACATTCCTGCAGGCAAAACTTCTGCTACCGACTTCTCCATGGGTAACAAGAACACCTTCGTCAACAACAACCAGTACAACATCCGTGTCTATGACTTAAAAGAAGACTACACTGCAGGGGTCATCATCGTGACCAACGCAACGGGTAATCCTGAAGAGAACAGCACCATCGCAGTAGTTGACCAGATTTCCCAGACCTTGGACGAAAATGACCAGCAGACCGACGCACTGGAATTCTTCCAGGACGGCGAGAAAAAGAGCCTGATGGCGGTAGATACCACCATCCTTGTAAAAGACAACGGTAGCGGCGGCACCACGGCTTTAAAGCAGGGTGACATCATCCAGTACCGCTTAAACGGTGACGGCAAGATTGACAACATCACTCTTCTGTTTGACATCGACGACAAAGCGACCGAAGCCAAGACCGAGCATTCTGACCGACTGACCACCCTTTACGGTAAGGTCACCAAGAAGTTTTCAAACTCGGTCAATGTGACCGTCAACGGCGCGGCAGAAGAGAACTACAACATTGCCAATGCAACGGTTTACAACTATGACTCCACCAAAAACAGCAACAAGATTTCTGTTGTAACCCCCGGCGATGTTCAGCGTTTTGAAGAAGCCAACCCCCGTCTGGTCTTTATGAGAATCTATGACCACGAAGTAAAAGAAATCGTCATCATCCGATAACCCCAAGACATCAAAAAAAGCACCCGAAAGGGTGCTTTTTCTTATTTCTGTAATTTTTTGACCTTGATGTGGCTGACAATCGAGAAGTAAATCGTTGATGCTACCACATACAAGATGTCTGCGGCGATATAGAGCCGAATCCAGGCGTAAACACTTCCCAAGAAGTTGCCCACAGGTCTAATCAGTGCAAAAGCAACTGCCGCTACAACAAAGTAAATCCAGAAGTAGAGGTAGTTTTCTTTGTAAAATGCCCGTGCGCCTTTTTCTTTTTTCCAAAGAACAAAGAGGACAGCGGCAATCACCAGACTGCAGATTGCCAAAGTATTATACACAGCATAGTGATGCATCAAAAGGGTAACACCCATCTGACCGTTAGCAACACGGTTTAAGTAAAACAACAGGATGAAATTGAAGACACCCAAGGTGAAAACAGCCAGAATCCGATTGGAATAATGCTCGGACAAAGCTTTTTTCTTTACATTGTATTCTTTGTTGTTCGCCACTTTTCGGTCTCCCCTTTCACATTCTTGATTATTATACCAAATTTGCATCTAAAAATCAAGGGGTTCTTTTCTTTTTTTAGGCAAGAGACCCATCCGAGTAAATTGCAGGCTGATCCTCTGCCGTCTCCATGGAGCCGACCCACCAGGTCAAAAACCGTTCGGGAGCCTTTTCATTAAAACGGAACACCCGTCCGCCCCGTGCCAGCTCATCGGCACCACAGCCCATGG
>JAGAUM010000055.1 GCA_017620795.1 Clostridia bacterium | reverse complement strand
GCAAAAGCAGGAGACCGCGCGGTCTATGCGGTCTTAAAGCGCCTTTCCGATTGGCGGGACCGTGCCGCGCAGGAGCCTTTGCATAAATTTTTGCAGGAACTGTTATACGAGACGGATTTAGACCTTTTCTATGGTGTCCAGCCCGGTGGCTCGGCACGCATCCATCGCCTGCAACATCTGGTGGACTTGGCGGCAACCTTTGAAGAAGGGAACTACCGCGGTCTGTCTGCCTTTGTGCGACGGTTAAATACCATGGCACAAAAAGGTCAAAGCCCAGAAGCAAGCATGCTCCCCGAAACGGATAATGCCGTTAAACTGCTGAGCATCCATAAAAGCAAGGGTCTGGAATTCCCTGTGGTTTTTGTGTGTGGATTGCAAAAGCGCCTGAGCCATGTGGAGCGGAGCGCCTGCACCTACCACAAACAATATGGCATCGCTATTGACGCACTGGATACCCGCCTGCAAATCCGCTATCCCACGGCAGTGACCGAGGTTATTCGCCGTGCCAAAACTACCGAGGAAATTAACGAAGAACTGCGGATTTTATATGTGGCATTGACCCGTGCCAAAGAGCATTTGATTCTGACGGGGACGATGGCGGACTCTTCTAAATTGGAAGAAAAGGTGAAGCCGACGCTAATCACTCGCCACTTCTTGCAGGAAAAGCCCAACTATTTGGATTGGGTTTTAGCGGCACTGGCTTATGCGACGACAAAGCCTTATGACGGAGTAACGGGCAACTTCAATTTTTGGAAGCTGTCCGTTGTCAAAGAGGAGATAAAGACCGCCGAAACCGCTGAAGAGACAACTGAAGAAAAACAGGAACGAACCTTCCCGACCCCGTCGGACAAGACTGTGGCTACCCTGTCTTATGCTTATGCGTATGAGGCGGATGTGGCGCGCCCTGTCAAGATGACCGTTACCCAGTTAAAACGTGCCGCAGAGGAAAACGATGGGGTACAGCTTCATCCTAAAAAGGTCTATGATTTAGAGCGGCCCAAGTTCTTGCAGGAAACCAAGCTGTCGGGCGCGGAGGAAGGTGACTTGATTCACCGTTGTTTCGAGCATTTGGTGCTTCAACCTCTTTCTGCCGAAGAACAGGTAAGACGGCTGGTCGCAGGCGGATGGATTTCCAAAGAGGAAGAAGTGCAAGTAGACCAAACCATGCTGACCGCGTTTATGAACAGTCCGCTGTTTGGTCGCCTCCAAAAGTCAACAGTGCTCCATCGGGAACAAAGCTTTGAGACCGAGTTGGACACGGCGTTGGGTAGAATGTTGGTGCAGGGTATTGTGGACTGTTACTTTGAAGAAGGGGACGAGTTGGTTGTGGTGGACTACAAGACCGACCGCGTCAAGACTGCATCAGAGTTAAAGGAGCGGTATCAAGTCCAGTTAGACAGCTATGCTCAGGCACTTGAAAAGCTGACAGGAAAGCAGGTCAAGGAAAAGCTGATCTGGGCGGCACGCCTTGCCGAAATTGTAGAAGTTTAATTTTGGTGATGGACAAATCCGCTTGTTTCTGTTACAATAGACCGAGAAAGGGTGAATACCATGAAAGAAACCACTTACACCATTGATGTTCCAAACGAACCGACTCCTGCGGAGCGGAGAAGAGCACGCGCCAAAAAGAAGAAAAAAAGACGCCTGTTCTTTGTCCTGTTTTTGGTGGCGCTGTTCGTTTTATCCTATGCCATTACTGCGTTGGTTCTTTATTTCTCGGCAGATAAGCCGGAAACCCCAATCGAGCCTGAAAATGAGCCCGTGGAAAAAATTGAGGTCTCTGCCCCCAATCCTGTGACCGACCCCAGACTGCCGTCGATTATGGAGAATAAGGAGCCGGAGGAGCCTTCTGAGGAAGAACCTACTGAGGAGGAACCTACCGAAGAAGAACCCACGGACGAGCCGACGGAAGAGGAACCCACTGAGGAAGAACCCACTGAGGAAGAACCCGTTGAAGAAGAACCTACTGCCGAGGAAAGTCGAGACGACGGATTACGATGAATAAAAGCCTGCTTTTGCAGGCTTTTTTCATTTTAGGTCTTGCACAACTGGCGAAAAAAAGATATAATAAAATGTAATATTCTATTCAAAAGGAAAGAAGGGGAACTGACCATGCTGGCAACCGTTATAAGCAGTGCGTTATTCGGCTTAAAAGGCTATCCTGTTACCGTGGAAGCGGACTTGGGAAACGGATTGCCTGCCTTTGAAATAGTCGGCCTTCCGGATGCTGCCGTCAAGGAAGCGAAAGAACGGGTCAAGTCTGCAATTTTAAACTCAGGCTTGCGATTCCCCGATCGGCGGATTACAGTGAATTTAAGCCCTGCCTCTTTGAAAAAAGAAGGTGCAGGCTTTGACTTGCCTATTGCTGTGGCACTTCTTTGTGCGTCCGAACAACTGCCCTTGGAGCGGACGGTTACTTACGGCTTTTTGGGGGAGCTTTCCCTGTCGGGGGAGTTGCGTCCTGTCCGTGGTGTCCTGCCCGAGTGCATGGCGCTGAAGGAATCGGGCATCCGTCGCATCATCCTGCCCGAAGCCAATGCGGCAGAGGCGGCGGTTTGTGAATTAGAGGTTTATCCTGCCAGAACCCTGGCAGATGTAGTGGCGCATTTTTCCGCCGACCGATTGTTAGACCGCAAGCACGCTTCTTCTGACCTGTGGGAGGATACCAAGGATATCGCCTTGGATTTTGCAGATGTTCGCGGTCAGCAGGTGGCAAGGCGGGGGATGGAAATTGCCGCCAGCGGTGGGCATAATATTCTAATGATTGGGCCTCCCGGGTCGGGCAAGACCATGATTGCCAAACGCTTGCCGTCGATTTTACCGCCTATGACCCGTGAAGAAACCCTTGAGGTCTCCCAGATTTACAGCGTGGCAGGTCAGCTTCCAAAAGGGAAGGCGCTACTGACCAGACGCCCGTTTCGGAACGTGCATCATTCCGTTTCCGCGCCTGCTTTGGCAGGGGGCGGCGCAGGCGTTCCCCGTCCCGGAGAATTGAGCCTTGCCCATAACGGCGTATTGTTTTTAGACGAACTGCCCGAGTTCCATCGGGACGCTTTGGAAGTGTTGCGTCAGCCCTTGGAGGATGGCACAGTATCCCTGTCCCGCGTGGCAGGGCAGGTAGAATACCCTGCTTCGGTGATGCTGGTGGCGTCCATGAACCCGTGCCGTTGCGGATACTATGGCACCGAAAAATGCCATTGTACCCAATCTCAGGTAGAGCAGTACTTAAGGAAAATCAGCGGACCGTTGCTGGACCGCATTGATATCCATATCGAAGTAGATGCCGTTGCTTATGAAGAACTGGAATCTCGTCGCGCAGGGGAGTCTTCTGCTACCATACGGGAACGGGTTTGTTCCGCACGGGCGCGGCAACAGGAGCGATTTGCCGATTCGGGCATCTTCTGTAACGCACAGATGAGCCCTGCACAGGTGGATGCGTTTTGCACCTTGAACGAAGAAGGCAATGCTCTGTTAAAGTCGGTCTTTGACCGCCTGGGGATGAGCGCGCGGGGCTATCATCGGATTTTGAAGGTTGCCCGTACCATTGCAGACTTAGACGGCGTAGACCAGATTGGCGTGGTTCATCTGGCAGAAGCCATTCAGTATCGTAGTTTTGATCGAAAGTATTGGGGGCGTTGACATGAACAATCAACCCATTGGCGTATTTGATTCGGGCTTGGGCGGACTCACCGTAATGCGTGAGCTAAAACGTCTGTTGCCTAACGAAACCTTGATTTATTTC
>JAGAUM010000054.1 GCA_017620795.1 Clostridia bacterium | reverse complement strand
TCATAGTGTTTTCCTGCTCAATGATTTTGTTATCACTGTGCGAGTATTACTCTTAAAATTAACGTGAACCTTTGTGCTGTTTAGTTTTCAAGGATCGCCCGCTTCGTCAGCGGCAAGTGCTATTATAACAAACCTTTTCCCACTTTGTCAACCCTTTTTTTCACTTTTTTTCAAAAAAATTTAAAAGGGTGTCGAAAGACCCTTCCGACACCCTTTTTTCGACCCTTTTAGTTACAGCCGCAACCGCAAGAAGATCCGCCTTCAAAGTTAAAACACCCACGCTCGGGCGGGAAGAATTCATCAAAGGGGAACTGCAAAGATTCGAACAGCTCACAGGGATTCTCTTCCGTAGACGCCACACATTCCTTTTCGGGGATGCAGAAGTCATAGGCAGGAATCAAAAGCTGTACCAGCCGTTCTAAACGGATGATGGTGAAAACACCCAGAGAAACATAGACCCGCTTCTCGTCATTATCACAGGCGAAGTCGCCACCGAAACACTGACAGATACAAGCAGGGATGTTGGTCAGGTCGTCATCATCACAGCAGCAGTCTTTCTTTTCTACCAGGCGAGCATTCAGGCAGATGGGGTCAACCACCTCAACCGTGGCACGGGGCTGATTGCTCTTGCTGGGGGTCTGCAGATCCGATTCGCAGGGAGCATAGAGAGACGAATAGATCTTGGCGTGACCCTCCGAGCCGAACAAAATCACCTTTTTGTCAAAGGTTGCCAGACCCGTAACGGTTGTGGGCGAACCGATGCCCGTAAAGACATCCAGGGTGATGCGGAAGAAATACTTCACATCTACCGTGTAATAGCCCTTGTTAAAGGGCACCGCTTCCACGTCCGTATAGACCCACAGAATTTCCGAGCAACGGCACTTTACATTGATGGCACGGTTAATCAGTGCCTGGTCGTTGGGGGAAACATAGACCCGCAAGTCCTCGAGACAGTCTTTGTCGCGGCAGGAATCATAGACCTTGTCGGTCGAGATGCAAACCGCTTCTTTAAAACAGTGCTGATCCGTAATGGGACCCGGCACTACCCGTTCGGACATATTATTACCTCCTATCAAATTTTGGGGAATTCCAATAATATCATATGTTGCATCGGTTCAAATGTGATAGGTTTTTCCATTTCTACATATATTAATGTAAGGAGGGACGTCCATGATACTACTTAAAACCAACAAAAACGAATCCTGGCAATTTTTTTATGAGCCCAACCGTGGCATCTGCCAACGCCGTGGCAACCATATCCCCCAGCTCCTTTACCCTGACGGCTGTGAAGATTTCGATGCCAACTGCGACGAACAAGGGCGCATTCATATTATCGCCACCAATGCCGACCGTGACCTGGTCTATTTCGTCCATGACGGACACAACTGGCAACAGCACACCTTATTAAAAAGCCGTGGCTCGGCAGTGGCAGGACAGTTCCGCCTGCTCCCCGTGGGTCGGTGGCAAAACCTCTTTTATACTTTAATGTTGGAAGACCGCACCCTGCTGATTCATCACATCATTGATGCCCCCGCCTCTCCTGCGGTATTGGACTGTGTGGAGGGATCTTTTGCCTGCGCCCTGTCCGACCACGATTCCATTGCTTTATTATATAAGAAGAAAGAGGGGCTTTTCACCCGTGAATACCAATGGAATCAAAAGCAGTGGAGCGAACCTGTTGCACTCTCTCAACAGGGCGAAATTGCCGACTGTGTCTGTCTGCCTGACGGAACATTGGGGACTTTAACCTACTCGCCCGACACCATCTTCTTTCATGGCAAAGAGTCTTTGGTGATTGAAGCCGAAACTTCGCTGCCTCCCTGCCTTGCGTATGTAGACGGGATTTTATGGATTGTCTGGGAAGAGGAAGGGCGAATCCGCGCCTGCCGTTCGGAAGACGATGGTGCCCACTTTGACGCGCCCACCCGATTTTTAACTTCAGCACCGATTCAGCGGTTTTCTGTCCGCCCCACCCGATTCCCCCACGCTACCTGCAACTTCGCTTTGGGAAGCGTAGGTGCCTTGTCGGTCATCGGGAAGCGGTTTTCAGAGCCTTTTCCCACCCCTGCCGAGCTTCGTCGGATGGGTCAGGAGGTGGAAGAACTGGCTGAAAATGACGAGCTTTTTGCCCTCCGCGCCGAGATTGCCCGACTGAAAAAGGAACTCGAAAAAACTGCAAACCACCCTTGACATTCCACCCCTTGCGTGCTATAATAATTCCAATAGAAATCTTTAAGCCGTTCCCGTGAGTTCGGTAAGATGGAACATATTGTTTGATACAGAATAACTGTGTCGGATTCTGCCTGTCTGTCTTGCCGCCTGCGGCAAGACTTTTTTAGTGTTCGCCGAGGAGTGGCGAGCCCCATAGTTTTTAAACGGCATCTTTTCCGTAATCATGCGTTAAAATGCTCGCGAATATATTCCATTATTCGCTCCGCTTTCGCCTTTGCTTACCGAAAAATTTGCTCGTTTAAAAATAGTATTTGCAGAATCGAAATATAGGATATAATGCCTATGGGGCTTTCTTCACCCCTCGGCTATAAATTGCTAATTTGATATAATTTATGATAATAGGAGGAAGAAAAATGTGCAATCAGAAAGCGACCACAACCGCGCGTCAGGTGCTTTGCCCCCCGACGCTTGTTTCTGCTTTTTCCAATCTTTCGTTGGCACAGCTTTCCAATCCCAAATATGTTGTTTTTCCCGGTTTTTGCGATGTGCATGTGCATTTTCGCGAACCGGGTTTTTCGTATAAAGAGACCATCCGCTCGGGAAGCCTTGCGGCGGCACACGGTGGTTACACTGCCGTCTGCACCATGCCCAACTTAAACCCCGTGCCCGATGGACTCGCAACCCTGCGTCCCCAATTAGACGCCATCGAAAAAGACGCCTGCATTGCCGTCTACCCTTACGGGAGCATCACCAAAGGCGAGCAGGGACAAGTCCTTTCGGACATGGACGAGCTAAGCCCCTTTGTAGTCGGCTTCTCCGATGACGGTCGAGGGGTACAAAGCGATGCCATGATGGCAGCCGCCATGGAGCGTGCCAAAGCGTTACAAAAACCCATTGTCGCCCATTGCGAGGTCAACGACCTGCTTTGCGGCGGATACATCCACGCAGGAGACTATGCCGCAACCCATCATCACCGCGGTATCGTCAGCGAAAGCGAGTATGCCCAGATTGCGCGGGACTTGGAACTGGTTGCCAAAATCGGTTGCAAGTATCACGTCTGCCATATCTCTGCCAAAGAGAGTGTGGATTTGATTCGCCAAGCCAAGAAAGACGGTTTGGATGTCACCTGCGAAACAGGCCCCCATTATCTGGTTTTGGACGATTCGGACTTGTTGGAGGACGGACGGTTCAAAATGAACCCGCCCCTCCGCGGATCCTCGGACAGAGAAGCCTTGTTACAAGGCGTTATTGACGGCACGGTGGATATGATTGCTACCGACCATGCCCCCCACTCGGCGGAAGAAAAGTCCCGTGGGTTAGAAAAGAGTGCCTTTGGGATTGTGGGGCTTGAGACCGCTTTCCCCGTCCTTTATACCAAACTGGTAAAAACGGGTATCCTTTCTTTGGAAGCACTGATTGACCGCATGGCCATCGCACCCCGAAAACGGTTTGACCTGCCTTTGGGTTGCGACTTTACGGTCTGGGATTTGGACGCAGAGTTCACCGTCAACCCTAACGAGTTCTTGTCCCTTGGTCGCGCCACTCCTTTTGCAGGCGAGCGGTTGTCAGGCCAATGCGTACTCACCGTTTACAACGGCAATATCGTTTACAAAAATCTTTAATATATAGGAGGAACCACTCATGGCAAAGCGTACAGACATTAAAAAAGTTTTAATCATCGGCTCGGGCCCCATCGTAATCGGACAGGCGGCAGAGTTTGACTACGCAGGCACTCAAGCCTGCTTGGCATTAAAAGAGGAAGGGTATGAGGTCATTCTCTGTAACTCCAACCCTGCCACCATCATGACCGACACCACCATTGCGGACAAGGTCTATATGGAACCCTTGACTCTGGAGTACATCGCAAAAATTCTCCGTCATGAGCGTCCCGATGCCATTGTTCCCGGTATCGGCGGTCAGACGGGTTTGAACCTTGCCATGCAGTTGGAAAAGAAGGGTGTCTTAAAGGAATGTGAAGTAGAGCTGTTGGGCACCAAGAGTGTCAGCATTGAGCGTGCCGAAGACCGCGAACTCTTTAAAGAGCTCTGTCAGGAAATCGGTGAGCCCACCATCCCCTCCGAAATCACCTATTCCCTTGAAGAAGCCAAGAAGGCTGCAGCAGCAATCGGCTACCCCGTTGTCCTGCGTCCTGCCTTTACTCTGGGCGGTACCGGTGGCGGTTTTGCCAATGACGAAGCAGAGCTGATTGAAATCGGTCAGAACGCATTCAAGCTCTCTCCTGTGCATCAGGTTCTGATTGAGAAGAGCGTTAAAGGTTATAAAGAAATCGAGTTTGAGGTTATGCGTGACGGAACCGACCATGCCATCACCAT
>JAGAUM010000006.1 GCA_017620795.1 Clostridia bacterium | reverse complement strand
TCTTCCGATCTTGCCAAAAACGCACCCATTAGCTCATATAATCGGGCAATCTTGTTGCCGTCAATTTTAATTTCCTTGCGCCGGTCATGGAATAAGTGCATTTCCGCGGTTTTGTCTTTTTGATTCATGCAAAAAGACAAAACCAAACGGGAAAACTCCGCATCTGTGCGAATTAGTTGAGCATCTTTTACATTGCGGTGAGACTTGCCTGCAGAAAAGAGAAATACGCTTTCTAACAGGTTGGTCTTACCTTGGGCGTTTTCGCCGTAAATCAAGTTTACGCCATCCGAAAAAGAAACGGTTTGTTGTTCGTAATTTCGATAGTTTTGTAAAGAAATTGAATGAACTGATGCCATTATCTTAAGCGGACCGGGAAAATAACGTAGTTAAAGCGGTCACTGTCCTTTGTTGTAATCTGGCAAGGAGTAGTCGGAGAGTTAAAGACCATTTCAATTTCTTCTGCAGGAATTGCATCCAATGCTTCCAGTAAGAAACGGTGATTGAAACCAATTTCCAGCTCCGAGCCGTCCATCGAAACGGCAATTTCATCCTTCAAGTTACCTTGAGTGGTGGTACAAAAGACTTCTACTGCATCATCGCGAAAATGCAGTTTAATGGGGCTTTTTAAGGTGTCCGCAGAAATCAGCGGCACCGCGCGCTTGATCGCGCGGGATAAATCATTCAGAGCACAAGAAACAACCAAATCACGGGTTTGCGGGAAGGTTTGCTTATAGTTGATGTACTCAGTAATGATATTTTTGGTGATTAAGGTGTAGTTTTCAAAGAAGAATGCAGTTTTTTCTTCTGTTGCTTTGATAAAGAGAGTTTCCTCTTTTTCGTTTAAAATGGATAATAACTCGTTTTGTGCTTTGGCAGGAATAATGACCGAGAAGGTCTTGTCACTTTCAACTGCTTCACGACGTAAAGCAAGTCTGAATCCGTCCACTGCAACAATCTGGAAATGACCATCTTCTAAATTAAACAAAGAACCTGTTAAAACCAGACGGCTATCATTTACGGCAGTGGAGAAAATGGTTTGACGAATCATATCGCGCAATAATGTTTGCGCGATTTCAAAATCAGGTGTTTCACTTTTTTGAATGGTTTCAGGAACAGGAAAGTCCGAAGGGTTCAAGCCTGAAACAGAGAATTTACTGTTTCGACACATGATTCGTAAATTCATGTTGTCATCAGTTTCAATTAAAACATCGTCATCGTCCAAGCTACGGATTAATTCACCAAATAACTTGGCAGGAACTAAAATTTTGCCTTTGTCAATGACTTGTGCATCCAGACAATATTCGATAGACGAGTCTAAGTTATTGCCAATTAAGCGAACAGAATCTTCGCAGTCAAACAAAATGCATTCCAATACTGGGGAAGGTGAACGGGAAGAAACCGCTTTTTGAACGATGCCTACTGCTTCGGTTAAATTGGATTTGGAACAGATTATTTTCATGGTACTTCTCCTTTGCGTTTGGGTTTTGAAAAAACACTAAAATACTTAATATTAAAAACAGTAATAGTAGTAGGGGCTGTGGATTTGGTGGAAAAGTCCCCTATTTCTTACAGCCAAGTGAAAAATGGCTGTGGACAACACCACGAATTTTAGTGGACAGAGTGTGGACAACATGTGAATTATTTAAAAATTGCATTGTCCACTTATGCACATTTTCGTGGATAGAAAAATCAGCTGATGGCATTTAAAATATTGCTTTGAATGGCGGCACAGGTACGGTCAAAATTTTTATCGTTTTGACGGCGCTCATAAACCTTTTCATAAGCGTTAATTGCCGTGGTGTGGTCTTTCTTTCCAAAGGCCATGGCTACTTCTGCATAAGGCATTTTTAAAAGTTCTCTGCAAAAGTACATGCCGATTTGTCGTGCATTGGCAATGGGCTTTGTTTTCTTGGACGATAAAAGATCGTTCATGTCAATCTGCAGGTCCCGACAGACAATCATTTTAACGGTGTCGGGCGTGGGCTCTGCAGGAATATGCGGAGAAATTTCTTTGATAATATCCTGAACCAGGCTCATCGAAACTTCGCATCCGTAAAGGGTGATGTGGGCGTTAATTTTGTTCATAACCCCTTCCAACTCACGGATATTGGAGTTTACGTTTTCTGCGATAAAGTCCAGAATTTCATCGGGGATTTCTTTTTCTTCCGATTGGAGCTTCTTTTTCAAAATCGCCAGACGGGTTTCATAGTCCGGGGGCTGAATATCTGCAGGAAGACCCCAGCTGAATCGGGAAACCAGTCGCTCCTCCAAGCGATTTAAGTCCTTGGGCGGACGGTCACTGGTAATGACAATCTGCTTTCCTGCCTGATGCAGTTCATTAAACGTATGGAAAAATTCTTCCTGAGTGGCTTCTTTGCCTGCAATAAACTGGATATCGTCGATGATTAAGACATCAGCGGTACGATACTTGCGGCGGAACTGGTCAATAGAGTTGTTTCCCAAGGCGGTAACCAAATCAATCGTAAATTTTTCCGAAGTAATGTATACGATTTTTGCTTGAGGGTTGTCCTTTTGTACCTGATGGGCAATGGCTTGTGCCAAATGGGTCTTGCCCAGACCTACACCGCCGTATAAGAATAAGGGGTTATAGGCTTTGGCAGGAGCCAGGGCAACTGCCAAACAAGCAGAATGAACAAATCGGTTCGAGCTGCCGACAACGAAGTTTTCAAAGGTATAGGCAGGATTTAAGGGCATTATCAACGGTTTGGTCGCAGGAATTGGTTCTGCCTTCTCCTCTTTTTCGGGTGGAAGGTCTATCTGGTCCCGTTCCCGTTTGGAAAAGATTACAACTTTGTAATCGCTTCCAGTAGTTTTTTTAATGGCGTCCGTCAAGGTCTTATTGTACTTGCTCATCAAAAGCATATTTTTTTGCATGTCCATATCCACCTCAAGATAAAAGGTGTCTTTGGTGATGGTATAAGGACGGATGACTTGATACCAGGTATTAAAGATGACGGTACTTTCCACTTCCAGCTGAATGTTTTCCAAAACACTCTGCCAGATTAGATTTGTTTGCTCCAAGATGATTCCTCCTTGTGGATATGTGAAAAACCGTTGTCCACATTTTGTGGATAAGTACGGAAAAAAGCGAGAAAATCAGGGAAGTTGTCCACATTCCGTAAAGATTTTCTGTGGATAGCGTTTTTATTCTGAAAATGGGCATAGTTCACCCCATTCTCTACTTATTATATAATAACATATATATACAAGGCATTTCAAGTGTTATTTTAAAAATCCGTTGGTTTCTAAAAAAAATGTTGACAAAACGCTGATGATTCATTATAATAGAGAAGCACGACTTTGGACTGATGATTGAAAAGGAGGTGTTTTAGGTGCTGAGAACCTATCAACCCAAAAAGAGACATAGAAAGAAAGAACATGGTTTCAGAAAGAGAATGAGTACCAGAAGCGGCAGAAAAGTACTGGCCCGCAGAAGAAGCAGAGGCAGAAAGGTATTATCCGCTTAAAGGCCACTCCCAAGTGGTCTTTCTTTCATTTTGAGAAAGGGGACAAGCCTTTGAAAAACAGCGTTTCTTTGAAGGAGAACCGTCGGTTCCGTTTCCTTTATCACAAGGGCACAAGCCATGCCAATGATTGGTTGGTGCTTTACCTGAAAGAGACCCAAAAGCCCCAGAACCGTCTGGGCCTTACTGTGAGCAAAAAAGTAGGTAACGCTGTAACCCGAAATCATATTCGTCGGTTACTGCGGGAAAATTATCGGTTGCGTGAAGACGCAATCAAAATAGGGTATGATCTGGTCTTTGTTGCAAGAAGTCGTGCGGCAAAGGCAGATTTTCATGTTTTGGGCCAAGCTATGGAGCAACTCTTAAACCGCGCGGAGCTGTTAGGATGAACAAGCTCCCGATTCTTTTAATCCAATGGTACCAGCGTCATATTTCGCCCAATTTTCCTGCCCGCTGTCGGTTTTATCCGACCTGTTCCCAGTATGCATTAGAGGCTTACCGCAACCATCCTTTCCTGCGTGCCACAGCATTAACCGTGTGGCGTTTGTTGCGGTGTCAACCGTGCTGTCGCGGGGGAATTGACCCTGTGCCGACGCCAAAAAAGAAAGGAAATTAAATGGGAAATTTCTTTAATACGATTATTACCCAACCTTTGGCCTATGTTTTTCGTTTTATTTTCGATTTTTGCGATAACTATGGGCTGACCATTATCCTGTTTACCGTGTTTATTAAGCTTGTTTTGTTCCCGCTTACTTATAAACAACAAAAATCGATGACCGCGATTCAGGCACTCCAGCCGAAAATCAACGAAATCAACCGCAAATACAATGGTAACAAAGAAAAAATCAGCGAAGAGACTATGAAGCTGTATCAAAAATACAATGTCAACCCGATGGCTGGTTGCTTGCCCCTGTTGATTCAGTTGCCCGTAATCTTCCTGTTTTATCAGATTATCCGTTGCCCGTTGCAGTACATTCTGAAATTCCCGAAAGAGGCTGTTTCTGCTGCAGTAGAGGCCATTAAAGCTGTTCCTGATTTGGCAGGAATCGTCAGTGGCACCAATGCCGCAGCCGAGGAGATTGCCATTGCCTCGCATCTGGCAGACGCGTCTTTGATGGACGTTGTAAAAACGGCTACCGAAGGCTTCGAAGGCTTGATTTACCGCGCAGTCGATTTTCAGTTCTTAGGCTTGGATTTAAGCCTGACGCCTACTTGGACTCAGTTGAGTTGGCTTTGGGTGATTCCGATTCTGGCGGCAGCTACCCAGTATCTGTCTACCTGGATTATGAAAAAGACCCAACCGAAGGCAGAAACCCCGAAGAAAAAGGGCCCCAATGGGGAACAAATGCCCGATATGGCAAGCAGTATGAACAAAACCATGCCGATTATGACGGCAGTATTCTGCTTCATGTTGCCTGCAGGTATCGGTGTTTACTGGATTGTCAGCAACATTATGCAAATGATTACGCAAGTTTGTCTGAACCTCTGGTTCGCTAAGAGAAAGGAGCAAGAGGCATGAACCAATTTGTCGAAATGACCGGTAAAACGGTTGATGAAGCAATTGAGTCTGCTCTGTTAAAGCTCGGTATTGAGCGGGAACAAGCGCAGATTGAGATTTTAGAAACTCCCAAAAAAGGAACTTTGGGCCTTTTCGGAAACCGCGATGCCAAAGTCCGCGTTTCCGTTGAATGCAACCCCGAGAGTGTTGCAGCAGCCTTTTTAACCGATATTTTTGCAAAAATGAATCTGGACGCTTCGGTTAAGACCGAAACGAAGGATGATGAAATCCATGCAGAAATCATTGGCGAGCGCGTCAATCTGCTGATTGGCCGTCATGGTGAGACGCTGGATGCATTACAGTATCTGGCAAGCCTGGCTGTAAAGCGCAAGTTCGATACTTATCATCGCGTTGTTCTGGATGCGGAAGGCTATCGTGGCAGACGCGCAGAATCCTTAAAGAAACTGGCACACACCACTGCCAGAAAAGCAGTAAAGTATCATCGTAGCATGACTTTAGAGCCCATGTCTCCGTATGAACGCCGCATTATCCATTCGGAGTTGCAGGCAGATAAGCTGGTAACAACCCATAGCGTAGGCGAGGAGCCCTACCGCAAAGTGGTTATCACTCCGGCAGAAAACTGATTCTTGACACGCGAAGGCGGTCACAGGCGTTTCCGTCTGTGACCGTTTTTTTGGAGGAAAGTATGAACGAAGGAACCATTGCAGCCATTTCGACTCCCCAAGGCTTGGGTGGCATCGCCATTGTCCGCTTGAGCGGGCCCGAGGCAATCACTATTGCCGATCGGGTATTTGTCTCTGCTACCGGGAAAAAACTGCAAGAAACTCCCACCCATCGGGTTTTATACGGGCACGTAAAAAACGGTGAAGAGACGGTGGATGAAGTCTTGTTAGTGCTGATGCGTGGGCCGAAAACCTTTACCCGTGAAGATGTGGTGGAATTTAACTGTCACGGCGGTCCGGTAGTGACCAAGGCGGTCTTGAAAACCTTGATTGCCAATGGCGCACGGCTTGCAGAACCAGGGGAGTTTACCAAACGCGCATTTTTAAACGGGCGGATTGACCTGACTCAGGCGGAGGGCATTATTGACTTGATCAATGCCAAGACCGACCGCGCCCGAAAGCTGGCGCAAACTGCTTCGGACGGGGAGTTGTCGCAGGAGTTTTTTGGCATTCGCGACCGATTGCTGTCTATCTCGGCAGAACTTCTGGCGGTTGTGGACTTTCCTGAAGAAGAAATCGAAGAAACTGGCGGTATGGAACAGGTTCTGGCAGAGGTGCATCAGCAACTGACCGACCTTTGTGAAGGCTATGAGCAGGGGAGACTGATTCGGGATGGTGCTAAAGTTGCTTTGATTGGTTGCCCGAATGTTGGCAAATCTTCTGTTTTAAAATGTCTGACTCGAACCGAGCGTGCCATTGTGACCGAGATTGCAGGCACAACGCGGGATGTTTTAACCGAGGATTTGAATGTAGACGGCATTCCGATTCAACTGATGGATACGGCAGGAATTCGCGAGAGCGAGGACCGCATCGAATCTTTGGGCGTTGAAAGAAGCCGTCAGGCCTTGAGCGAGGCGGATTTAGTGCTTTTGGTGCTGGATCGGAGCCGTTCTTTGACCGAAGAGGATCAAAAACTGCTTGCCCTTGCACAGGCAAGACCTCATATTGTTATTGCCAACAAAACCGACCTGCCATCCGCTTGGCAGGCAGAGAAATACCAAGCCTTTTCCTTCTGCGCCAAAACAGGTGAGGGGAGAGCGGAGCTTTTAAATCAACTTTCTGAAAAGCTTTCGGGACTTCATCGCGAGAACGCCGTTTTGTTATCCAACGTACGGCATTTTGAACAGGTGACCCGCGCCTTGGCTTCTGTTGAACAGGCGCAAACCACCCTTCAAAGCGGAATGGAAGCAGACTTGGCGGTCATTGACATCAATGCAGCCATTGAAGCCCTTGGAGAGATTACAGGTGAAACGGTCTCGGAAGCCGTGACAGACCGCATTTTTTCGCAGTTTTGCTTAGGAAAATAAGGAGAATACTATGGTCGAATATCTGGCAGAACAAATCGATGTTGCTGTTATCGGTGGCGGACATGCAGGATGTGAAGCGGCTTTAGCTGCCGCACGCTTGGGTTGTCGCACAGTGTTGTTTTCCGTGCAGCTGGACGCCATTGCCAACCTGCCCTGCAATCCCAGTATCGGTGGCACAGCAAAAGGCCATCTGGTACGGGAGATTGATGCTTTGGGCGGAGAAATGGGCAAGGTAGCGGACAAAACCTTACTGCAAAGCCGTATTTTAAACCGAGGGAAGGGTCCTGCGGTTTATTCTTTGCGCGCACAGATTGACCGAAAAGCATACCAACGGGAGATGAAACACCGTTTAGAATTACAGGAGAACCTAACTGTAAAACAGGGTGAAATCATTGAAATCCGCTTAAAAGAAGGCAAGATTGCTTCTGTTATGACCGAGCTTGGGGCAATTTATGAGGCAAAGGCAGTGGTTCTGGCAACGGGCACCTTTTTGGCAGGGCGTATCATTATTGGCGATTATAGCCGTAGTGGAGGCCCCGATGGGTTCTTCCCAGCTAACGAGTTGTCTGCTTGCTTAAAACGCCTTGGTGTGCAAATTTTGCGCTTTAAAACGGGTACTCCGGCAAGAATCAACCGCAGAAGTGTGGATTTTTCTCAATTAGAGGTACAAGAAGGGGATGAAACCATCACGCCCTTCTCCTTTGAAACGGACGAGCCCCTTAAAAATACCGAGGTTTGTCACTTAACCTATACCAATGAAAAGACCCATCAGGTCATTCGGGATAATTTGCATCGGTCGCCCTTGTATTCAGGGGTGATAGAAGGGGTTGGCCCTCGCTATTGTCCTTCTATCGAGGACAAAGTAGTACGGTTCGCGGAAAAAGAGCGGCACCAGGTGTTTATCGAGCCTATGGGTGGAGATACAGAGGAACTTTACGTGCAGGGGATGTCGTCCAGCTTGCCCGAAGATGTGCAGATTAAGATGCTTCGCACCATGGCAGGCTTGGAGAAGGTAGAAATGATGCGTACAGCTTATGCAATCGAGTATGATTGTATCGATTCTACCCAGCTAAAGCCCAGTTTGGAATTCAAGGAAATTCCCGGCTTGTTTGGTGCAGGGCAGTTTAATGGCAGTTCCGGTTATGAAGAGGCTGCGGCACAGGGATTGATGGCAGGTATCAATGCCGCCCACTATATTCAGGGCAAAGAGGCGGTAGTGCTAGACCGCTCTACGGCGTATATTGGTGTGTTGATTGACGATTTAGTCACCAAAGGCACGCCCGAGCCGTATCGTATGATGACCGCGCGTGCAGAGTATCGCTTGCTTTTGCGTCAGGATAATGCAGATTTGCGCCTGACCGAGCTGGGACATCAGATTGGTTTGATTTCTGATGCGCGTTATCAAACTTTCTTGGACAAAAAAGCAGAAATCAACCGTGAGGTAGAACGGCTGGAAGCCTTGATTTTCCCGCCTTCTGAAGCGGTCTTGGCAGTATTGAATCAAGCAGGAAGCACCCCGATTACCACGGGGATTCGGGCATCGGAGCTGTTGCGCCGTCCCGAGATTTCTTATGCGCTTTTAGAACCGATTGACCCTGACCGACCGCAGCTGGCGCCTGCTGTTGCAGAGCAGGTAGAGATTACCGTGAAGTATCAGGGCTATATTGAACGGCAGATGCGGCAGGCAGAGCAGTTTTTGAAGCTTGAAAACCGAAAAATACCCGATGGAATTGATTATGAGCATTTGCACGGGCTACGCTTGGAAGCACGGCAAAAACTAGCAAAGATTCGCCCGCGCTCGGTAGGACAGGCGTCCCGCATTTCTGGCGTTTCGCCTGCGGATATAACGGTTTTACTGATTTACTTAAAAAGCACAAAAGGGGGCAGTGACCATGGACAAGAAGCTTGAGCAATACCGCGATCTGCTTTTGGAGTGGAATGAACATGTCAACCTGACTGCCATCACCGACCCCGAAGAAATTCGCATTAAGCATTTTGAGGACTCCTTGACCTGCTTGAAAACAGACCTGTTTACCTCGGGCGTAAAAGTCATTGATGTGGGAACGGGTGCGGGATTCCCTGGACTTCCTTTGGCAATGGCTCGCCCCGATATTTCGGTTACTTTGCTGGATAGTTTAAAAAAGCGCCTTTTGTTTTTGGATGAAGTGATTCGACAAACTGACACGAAAAATGCAGTCACCGTTCATGCTCGGGCAGAGGACGGGGGACGGGATAAAAAGCTTCGGGAACAGTTTGACATCGTTGTTTCCCGTGCAGTTTCAAGGCTTTCAGTTCTTTGTGAATACACTCTACCTTATCTGAAAGTAGGCGGTACGCTGATTGCCATGAAAGGCCCTTCGGCAGAAGAAGAGCTGGCAGAGGCGAAGAACGCTATTTCCGTACTGGGTGGAGGAACGGTGACGCTTCAAAAAACCGCTTTGGAAGACGAAAGCCTTTCCCATTGTCTGGTCTTGATTAAAAAAGTTCGACCCACTCCGACAACCTATCCGAGAAAAGCAGGAACACCGACCAAAAACCCCCTATAAATGGGGGTTTTTCTTATTTTTAGTCGATGAAAAGCTCTTTCAATAATTGGGAAATAATGGTAAAATGGGACTGTCAAAAAGGAAGGAGTGGAAGGTGTGAGCGCAGGAGAAGAGAAACGCTTGTTGACCATCCCGTTATCATCGATTCGGACAAACCCTTATCAGCCCAGACGATATTTCGACCCCAATGCATTAAATGAGTTGAAAGAGTCCATCTTGCAGCTGGGGGTCTTACAGCCCATCAGCGTCCGACATTTAGGCGATTTAAACTATGAGCTGGTCGCTGGCGAACGGCGATTCCGTGCCGCTAAAGAAGCGGGTTTGACGGCAATTCCTGCTTTGGTAACCAACGTGGGGGACGATACTTCAGCGATTATTGCATTGGTGGAAAATCTGCAACGACAGGACCTGTCTTTTTTTGAAGAAGCAGATGCCTATGCCCGTTTTATTGAGCTCCACGGCTTTACCCAGGAAGAACTGGCGCGAAAGCTGTCCAAAAGTCAATCGGCAATTGCCAATAAGCTTCGTCTATTGCGCCTTTCGCCTGACATGAAAAGAATGATTACTGCAAACAACCTGACCGAACGTCACGCACGAGCGTTGTTGCGCCTTCCCGATGAAGAAATGCGTCTTGCCGCATTAAAACAGGTCTGTAAGAACCAGATGACCGTCCAACGGACGGAGAATTTGGTTGAAGCCATGCTGGCACGCTGTGCCGAAAAGGAGGAGAAAGCGAAGGTTTCTCGCCCTAAAATCCGTTCCGAACAGCGGTTGTTTTTGAATACTGTTAACGAGGCGGTCAAACTGATGAAACGAAACGGCATGAAAATTCGCGTAGACCGCCAAGAGGACGAAAAGCAGTATACCTGCGTAATTCGTCTTTCAAAAGCATAATCAATTGCCATCAGCGTTCCCCCGAGCGAAAGTGGCTGATTGATATGAGCGGCGGCTTCCCCACCTTGTCCGTTGCTCAGGGTCTGTGATGTTTCACGTGAAACATCACAGACCTTTTTTTATTTGTTTCACGTGAAACAAAAATTTTTCTTTGCAAAAAGCAAAAACTATGCTATACTGAAAACAAATACATGATATGGAGCTGTGTTATGGGAAAAGTAATCAGTATTTCAAACCAGAAGGGTGGCGTCGGAAAAACCACCACATCGGTGAATTTAAGCGCTTCGCTGGCCTCGCTGGGTAAAAAGATACTTTTAATTGATTTGGATCCTCAGGGCAATGCGTCCAGTGGCTTGGGCGTTGATGTTGCGGCAGTTGAAAAGTCGGTCTATGATGCACTGGTCAACGGAGAAAGCATGAAAGAATGCTTGATTAAGACCGATTTCGGCCCCCTGTGGGTTTGCCCTGCAACCGTGGATTTAGCAGGCGCCGAAATTGAACTGGTTGACATGGAAAACCGAGAACGTCGTTTGAAAGAGGCAATTGCGACAGTGCGTGATGAGTTTGACATGATTCTGATTGACTGTCCGCCTTCTTTGGGTCTGCTGACCTTAAATGCATTGACTGCTACGGACACGGTACTGATGCCGATTCAGTGCGAATACTACGCATTAGAGGGTTTGTCGCAGTTGACAAAGACCATCAAAAAGGTCAAGCAGGCGCTGAATCCCGATATTGATATCGAGGGCGTTCTTCTGACCATGTTTGATTCCCGCACCAACCTGTCCATTGCTGTTGCGGATGAGGTCAAAAAGTTCTTCCCCAACAAGGTTTATAAGACCGTGATTCCGAGAAATGTCCGTCTGTCCGAAGCTCCCAGCTTTGGTCAGCCTGTAAATGTATATGACCCGTCTTCCCGTGGGGCAGAGGGATATCGTTTATTAGCAGAGGAAGTATTGAGCAAAAACGAAGGGAGTAGGTTCTGATGGCAGTAAAAAAGATGGGCTTGGGCCGCGGATTAGAAGCTTTAATGGGCGTTTCGGAGCCTGTGACGACTCCTGTTAAAAAAGAAGAAAAACCTGTCGAAAAAACGCCTGAAAATGGCGTGGTTGAGCTAAAAATTGCGTTGGTTGAACCCAACCGCGAACAGCCCCGTAAGCAGTTTGATGAAGAAAAACTGCAGATTTTGGCGGACTCTATTAAAACTCATGGTGTGATTCAGCCGATTTTGGTCAAAGAACGGGAAAAAGGTTACTATATGATTATTGCCGGTGAGCGGCGCTGGCGTGCGGCAAAACTGGCAGGGTTAAAGACCATCCCTGCAGTTGTCAAGAATCTGGAAGAACAGAAGGTCATGGAAGTAGCGCTGGTCGAAAATCTACAGCGTGAGGACTTGAACCCCATTGACACGGCAAAAGGTTATCAGTTTTTGGCAGAAAAATTCAACCTGACTCAAGAGGAAATCAGCGCACGCGTAGGCAAGAGCCGTTCTGCCATTGCCAACACTTTGCGCTTATTGACCTTGCCTGAATTTGTTCAGGACAAGCTTTTTGACGGTGCTTTGACCGAGGGTCATGCCAGAAGCTTGATTGGTCTTTCGGAAAAAGACGCTCTTGCCATTGCCGAAAAAATCATTGCAGACGGTTTAAGCGTACGTGCTACCGAAGAACTAATTCGTCGGTTGAAAAAGCCCACCACCCAAAAGACGTCTCCCGAAAAGAATGTTCATCATCGCGCGGTGGAAAAAAATCTTTCTAAAAAGTTTGGCACGAAGGTTCAACTGCTCCTTGGTGCCAAAAAAGGAAAAATTGTCATCGAGTACTATGATGACGACCAACTTAACCAAATTTTGGAAAAAATGGGAGATTGAGTCGAAAAAAGCGTCTTCCAGAATCGATTTTCAGAAGTTAAGGTATAAGGTAACATGCTTTTTATAAACATGCCCTTAAAACGAAAATTTGACGCCTTATTTGCGATTTTTAGAAAATTTAAAAAAACCTTGACAGATGAGGATACCTATGGTATACTTGAGCGGTAAAGAAAGTAGAAGCATCCGTTTCTCACCTAACGACAATGGCGTCAGTTGGGTTCAATATCACAAGGTAAAGTGCTCTTATGTGGTTTGGTATCGGATTGCTTCTGCAATCCGATTTTTTATTGGAGGTGTCTTTTATTAGTAGCAAGGAGTTAATGATCAACGAGGAAATCCGTGACAAAGAGGTTCGTCTGATTAGTGCAGACGGAGAGCAGCTTGGTGTTCTGCCCATTAAGGAGGCACAGGCACTGGCGCTTGAAAAGGGTCTGGATTTGGTAAAGATTGCACCGCAGGCAACGCCCCCGGTATGCAAGATTATGGACTATGGTAAGTACCGCTTTGAGCAAATGAAGCGCGAAAAGGAAGCCCGTAAGAACCAGAAGACCATGAACTTAAAAGAAGTATGCCTTTCCCCGTCCATCGACGATCATGACTTTGACACCAAAG
>JAGAUM010000053.1 GCA_017620795.1 Clostridia bacterium | reverse complement strand
GGACGTTTGACCCGTGACCCTGAAATCCGCTACACGGATGCGAACATTCCTGTTGTCAGCTTCACTTTAGCAGTTGATCGCGGTTATGTAAAGCAGGGCGAGGAAAGACAGACTGATTTTATTCCGATTACTGCCTGGAGAGGCACTGCTGAGTTCGTCAGCCGTAATTTCACCAAAGGCCAATTGGTTGCGGTGACCGGTCGGATTCAGGTGCGTAACTATCAGGACAAGGACGGCAACAACCGCACGGCAACCAACGTGGTTGCGGATGAAGTGTTCTTTGCCGAACCCAAACGGAACAATGGCGGTGCTCCCGCATCCAACGCATTCGGTGGTGGCAGCTACTCTGCTCCTGCTGATGACGGGTTTATGTCGGTTGACACTGCAGACGATTTACCCTTTTAATCTATAAGAAGGAGGCTTTTTTCCATGAGCGAAAGAATGGACAGAGGCGAGAAGAATGAGCGCTTCGGCAAGAGAAAGCCGCGCAAGAAAGTTTGCTCGTTCTGCGTTGATAAAGTCGCTTATATCGACTACAAAGACATCGCAAAGTTAAGAAGATACATGTCCGAACGTGGCAAGATTCTGCCCCGTCGTGTAACTGGTAACTGCGCAAAGCATCAGAGACAGTTTACTGAAGCTGTCAAGAGAGCAAGACATATTGCTCTGCTGCCCTACACTGCAGAATATGTGTAAATCAAAAGACCACCCGATTTGGTGGTCTTTTTTTGTATTTTTTACAGTGCGTACTTTTGACGGTAAGACGCCAGTTTTGCTTGGTATTCGGGGTTGTTGTCACGAAGCTGATGCAAGGACTCGTGAATGTCGAAGCGAGCCTGTGCGGCATCAACCACACCACCTGCAATGTTGGAGCAGTGGTCGGAGACACGCTCTAAATCGGTCAGGATATCCGACCAGACAAAGCCCATTTCATAAGAGCACTCCCCTGTCTGCAAGCGCAGGATGTGGCGACTGCGAAGCTGGTCTTTCAAATCGTCAACCACCTGTTCCAACGCTTCAACTTCTAATGCGGTCTTTAAGTCATCCCGCTGGAAGGTATGCAAGGTCAAATCGACGATTTCGGCAACGGCGCCGTTAATGACACCCAATTCCGCCTGTGCTTTTTCCGTAAAGTGCAGGTCTTTTTGGTGCATTTCCTCGGCGGACTCTACCAGATTCACTGCGTGGTCAGCAATCCGCTCGAAGTCACCGATATTCTTCAAGAGTTTTGCGGCTTCGGCACTGTCCTCGCGGCTGATTTGACGGCCGCTTAATTTAACCAGATAAGAGCCCAAGATGTCCTCGTAGTGGTCGGTCTTGTCCTCGGCTTCTGTGACCTTTTGCGATTGCTCGGGCAGGTAACCGTTCAAAGAAGCCAAGCCAATCTTCAAGGAATCCACTGCGGCAACCGCCATATCGGAAGTAACTGCACGGCAGCGCGCCAGGGCAAAGGGCGGAGTGTTGAGCAAACGCTCGTCCAGTTCGACAACTTCTTCTGGCTTCTTGGCATCACGAACCAGTTTATGCGCCAATCGCTCCAACAGACCCGACATGGGGAGCAACAACAGCGTACAAAGAACGTTAAAGACCGAGTGAGCAACGGCGATGCTTGCGTGGTTTGCGGTCTGCTCAAACAGAGCAGGGCTCAAAAACAGGTCTACAAGCCAGAACGCTACCAAACATACAATGGTACCGATTACATTAAAAGATAAGTGGACAACCGCCGCACGCTTGGCGTTACGATTCGTCCCGAAAGAAGACAGGAGTGCGGTGATACAGGTACCGATATTCTGACCCATAATAATCGGGATGGTTGCGCCGATACTGACGGCACCCGTTGCGGAGAGTGCCTGCAGGATACCTACCGATGCGGAAGACGATTGGATGATAGCCGTTAAAATCGCACCTGCCAAAACGCCCAAGACGGGGTTTTTAAAGAGCAGGAAGAGTTCCCGAAAAGCTGGGACATCTTTTAATCCGGAGACCGCTTCGGTCATGATGTCCATGCCGAACATCAGGGTCGCAAAGCCCAACAGAATCATGCCTGTATCCTGTTTTTTACCACTCTTACAGAACAGGTAAAAAACGATGCCAAGGAGGGCTAAAATCGGGGTAAAGGACATGGGCTTTAAAAGCTGGACAAAGAGGTTGTCCCCCGAAATGCCACTCAAGCTTAAAATCCACGCGGTGACAGTTGTACCGATATTTGCGCCCATAATAACATTAATGGCTTGCTTTAAGGACATGAGACCCGAGTTTACAAAGCCAACGACCATGACCGTAGTCGCCGAAGAACTTTGAATCACAGCGGTAACTCCAAGACCTGTAAGCAAGCCAGCAAATTTATTGGTTGTTAATTTTCCAAGCAAGTCCCGAAGGCTATTGCCTGCGCGGCGTTCCAACGCCTGACCCATGATGTTCATACCAAATAAGAACAAACATAAGCCACCAATGAGTGTCAGTACATCAAAAATGTTCATGTGTTTCCACCTTTCTTGGATTCCTACATCGAATCCGTTCTCGTTTTTCTTTATTCTCTACAATTTCATTGTATCATAATAAAAAAGCTACCGTCAATTGTATATAATAACAAAAAACAGCTGTTATCACAGCTGTTTTTCTAAATATGTTTCTCCGCTTTCGAGATTTTTCCATGAAAAAGTCACACCGTCAAAGGTCATGTAGCTTTTGACGCTCCCCTCTTTGGGAATGGATGTAGAGCCGGGGTTTAAGTGCAGTACGCCCGAAACCGTTTCGCAGAGAGGTACATGAGTATGGCCCGAAAGCAGTACGTTCCCTGCGCCGATTTGTTTATAAGTTCCCTCGGTAATATGGTGGCCATGGGTCAGATAAAGCAAGCGGTCCTTTGTCTCAACCCAAGCGTAATCCGCTAGAATTGGGAATGTAAGGACCATCTGATCCACTTCACAGTCGCAATTACCGCGGACGGTGGAGACGCGGTCCGAAACGCCATTGAGCATTTCAATCACCGCTTTGGGTGCATATTCGTCAGGCAAGTCGTTTCGGGGACCGTGATAAAGCAGGTCGCCCAAAAGCAGGATGCGGTCTGCCCCCTCCTCCGAAAAGCGTTCTAAAAGCTTACGGCAGGAAGATGCCGAGCCGTGGATATCCGATGCAATGATATATTTCATAAGTCATTCTCCCTTCTGTGATTATATTCGACAAAAGGGAGCGTTTTCCTTTTATAAGAACAGTTTTAATCCTTGCGCCACGGCAATACACAACAACATTCCGCAGGCGGTTGGAATCAAAACCGAAAGCAAGGCCCATTTCAAGCTTCCCGTTTCCTTTTTGATGGTCAACACGGTCGTAGAACAGGGCCAATGAAACAGGGTGAAAATCAGAGTACAAACCGCCGTTATCCAAGTCCAACCGTTTTCAATCAGGATTGCATGAAGGGTTGCATAGTCGGTTACAGCAACGGGAGTGCTTTGGGAAAGATAAGCCATCAACGCAACAGGAAGGACGATTTCGTTGGCAGGGAATCCCAGAATAAATGCCAGAAGAAGGACACCGTCCATGCCCATCAATCTCCCCAAAGGGTCTAACCACGAAGACAGGTGTAAAAGCAGGCTATCCCCTGCGACACTGACATTCGCCAAAAGCCAGATGATGAGCCCTGCCGGCGCGGCAACCGCCACTGCCCGACCCAAAACAAAGAGGGTACGATCCAGTACCGAGCGGATAAGCACCTTCCCCCACTGCGGGCGGCGATAAGGTGGTAGCTCTAATGTGAACGAGGAAGGCTGACCATGACATAAGGTGTGAGACAGCAGGGCAGTCACCCCCAAGGTTGCAAGGACGCAAAAGAAAATGACCAGCGTCAAAAGCAAGGTGGCTTGAATGCTTCCTCCTGCTACAAAAAAGGTGGAAATCAAGGCAATCAGGATGGGAAACCGTCCGTTGCACGGAACCAGACTGTTGGTTAAAATCGCCAACAGCCGTTCCCGTGGCGAGTCGATGATGCGACAGCCCGTGACCCCAACAGCATTACAGCCAAAGCCCATGCACATGGTGAGCGCCTGCTTGCCGCAGGCGCGACACTTGGCAAAGGGGCGGTCTAGGTTATAAGCGATGCGTGGCAGGTAGCCTGCATCCTCCAGTAATGTAAAAAGCGGGAAGAAGATGGCCATGGGCGGAAGCATGACCGAAACCACCCAGGAAAGGACGCCGTAAACCCCTTCTATCAGGCAGTCATGAAGCCACGTGGGCATCCCCCATCGGAAGAAGATTGAAGAAAGCCATTCTCCCACTGTTCCGAGTCCTACCGACAAAAGTTGAGACGGGTAGTTAGCGCCCTTCATGGTCAGCCAAAAGACCAGTGCCAACAACAGAAGCATCGCAGGATACGCCCAGATGCGATGGGTTAAAAGCGCGTCTAAGCGACGGTCGGTTCGGCTGTAAGCCGGGTCTTCGTAGCAGACCACGTCACGGCACAACGCTTCTGCCTCTTTTAAAATTGATTGAACGAGAATATCGTTCAAATTCTCCTCATCCAAGCCACAATCATAAAGGTAGTTTAAGGCATTATGGATGGCGTCGGTCAGCTCAGGGCTGCAAGCCGTCTCGGGCGGAAGCAGAGTCAGCAAACGGTCTTGCTCTTTAGGCTCTGCCGTCAGCAGTTGCAAGGCAAGTCACCGTCTGTTGTTCAAGTTTGGAAAAAAGCAAGCTAGGCGATCAACGCTCTCTTCTAACGGGGTAGGATAAGGAATGGAATAAGAATCCTGCTCTGTAACATTTTCCAGAGCCGAAAGCAAGGCTCGCACCGATTTTTTCTTGCGTGCGACGGTGGTAACGACTGCTACGCCCAAGCGTTTAGAAAGTTTTTGGGTATCGATACGGATGTGTTTTCTCTCCGCCTCGTCCGAAAGGTTTAGGCAGACCACCGCTTTGGGAGAGGCTTCCAGCACCTGCAACACCAAATTCATATTCCGTTCTAAGCAGGTCGCGTCACAAACCACCAAGACGGCATCATGCTTTTCAAAGCATAGAAAGTCACGGGTGATTTCCTCCTCTGCCGAATGAGGGAACAGCGAATAGGTGCCCGGAAGGTCCACAAAGGAATAGTCATACCCGTTATATTGGCAAGAACCGCGGGCAACCTCCACCGTTTTTCCAGGCCAGTTTCCCGTGTGTTGGTGCATACCCGTCAAGGCATTGAACAAGGTGCTTTTGCCCACATTGGGGTTTCCTGCAAGGGCAATGATGCGTTTCATATAGCCTCCTTTCAGTGAATCAGGACGGTCTGGCTGTCTTGTTTCCGAAGCGCGATGACCGCACCGCGAATCAAATATGCAGAAGGGTCACCAAAGGGGCTGACCCCGACACAAGTTACAAAAGTGCCTTTTACCAACCCGATATCCATCAAGCGGCGGCGCATACTACCCGTGGTTTCTAAGGCGGTCACCACCCCACTTTGACCCGGCATCAGGTCATATAGGGAGTAAGACACGGTAATTCTCCTTTCCATTGGTTCTATCAAAAGGATATTCCAAAGACTGGTCGGGGGTGCAACTATTGACAGAAAACGCGAAAAAAGTTATACTGATTAAAAGGGAGGCAGTATAATGAACAACATGAAAAAAGAGCTCAATCGACAGTTGGCGGAAATAGGGATTTATAAAAAGATTTATGTAGATAACGAAACTACTCGCGAGTATCACCAGAACAAAGAGGCGATTCCGGAAGATGTGTACTACGAGGAGGTTCCCGAATTCTTCGGGCGATTCTATCGCATCGAAGAATGCGACCTTACCGCTGACGAGCGGCGGGATTTGATTCTTTCAAAAATTTATGAGGAAGCTGAAGAAACCAAGCAATATAGCAAAACCACCAAAAACTGCATGGTGTTCTTTACGACCATAACCGTTATTTCGCTTATTCTTTCCTTCCTTGTTTTTATGATTTCTATCAGCTAAATAGAAAAAGCCCATCAAACGATGGGCTTTTTTTATTTCATTAAATGTTTTAAGAGTCCCTCACAGCCTGCGGTGACGTCGCGGTAAGTCGGTTCGAAATTACCTGTGTACCACGGATCGGCAATGTCTCCGCCCCCTGCGTAATCTAATAGGAGATGGATTTTTCCTTGAGGGTCACCGCCACAGATGCGAAGCATATTTTGAAGGTTTCTGCCGTCCATGCCGATTAACAGATCATAACGGTCATAATCCGCACGGGTCATCTGCTCGGCGTAGTGCTCCCACATGGGGATTCCTTTCTCTGCCAGAATCCGTCGGGTGCCGTGGTGAACGGGGTTGCCCAGCTCCTCGGTGGAAGTGGCTTTGGAGGCAACCTCGACTTCAAAGCCTGCTTGCCGTGCTAGGTGTGTAAAAACAAACTCCGCCATGGTAGAACGGCAGATATTTCCATGGCAGATGAACAGGATTTTTTTCATTGAAAGTACCTCCAAAGTCTCTTTTTCGTCAAAGTATTTCTATTATAGCACAAAGTTAAAACCTTGTACAGAAAAAAGTGAATTCAATGTCCGTTTTATCGGACTTAATCTATGATATCATAGTAACATGAAAGAAAGGTGCATCAGATGACTCAAAAAGAAAAAGATATCCTTCTTCAGGAAATCCCCAAATACATACAGAGAAATTGCTATTATAGAGACGGGTCTATAAAGTGTAATGATTTATGGCTTGTTGGATGGGCTGCAGCAGAGTTTATAAAGCCCAAAAATGCCATGAAAGTACTAATCAACAATGAATATGGCCTGTTAGGAAATCTGTTATATAAGCTTGCAAGACATCCAGATGAAACCATTACAAAACGAATCGAGCAAGAAGATTTACAAATCCTCTTGAAAGCTATAGACGCCGGAGGAGAAAGAATCCTTTTCACGAACGAGCTGACCACAGATCCTTATGCCATGCGTTTGCTGATTCGACACCAAAGAGACTATAAGGAGTATGTATCAGCAGAATTGCAACAATCGAAGGAGTTTTTAGTTTCAGTCGCTGAATTTTGCCCCGACCTAATAAAAGACACTTTCCCAAAAGCTTTTGATGATGAAGCCTTTGTGTCGGACCTTATCAAAGCGAACTACACCTGTCTAAAGCACTTTCCAGGCTCGTTTTCCAAGGACTATCAGTTTTGTCTAAAGTCCGTCCAGCAGGAAGGCTATGCCCTCATGTATTTTGATTTCGAGCTACGGGATTCGGATGAGATAATGCTTGCTGCTGTTTCCAACCGTGGTAGTGCGTTATCACTTGCTTCAGAACGTCAAAAAAAGAATCGCGATATTGTTTATGCGGCTGTATCAAACTGCGGATTGGCATTGAACTACGCGGACCCTTTGTGGAAAAAAGACTTTGAAATAGTGTCCTTGGCTGTTAAGAGCCGTGGGATGGCATTGAAATATGCCTCTCCCGAACTTCAAGACTGTGAAGAAATTGTTAAACTCGCTGTAGAAAATGACGGATACGCTATTTGCTTTGCTTCTGAACGGCTACGGGATAACGAATTATTGGCCTTAAATGCCATCAACACATATACCGAGGCGTATGATTATTTAAGCCAGCGCCTTAAAAACAAAAAGAACATTAAAGAACAATATATTTTGAAAAAAGAGGAGGAAAACAAATGGCTACCATCAACGAGGCAATAAGAATTTGCAAAAGAATTATGCTGACAAATCTTCTCACCAACGATTACTCTATCGCTTTGACTCCGTTGCTTTCAGGAAAGCATGGCATCGGCAAAAGTCAGGTAGCGAAGAATATCGCAAAGGATATCCACGGAACGGTCATGACCATCGAAGGGGGCACCTTAAAGGAAGGCGAAATAACAGGAATTCCTTATCAGTACAAAAACGATTATGGCGATATTGAATTCCGCTTTCTCCCCTATTACATCGTTCAGCGAATCCAAAAAGCAGAACAGCTTTTATATGATTCGGAGAAAAAAGCGGATGATTTAGAAAGTATTCTAGACGGTGAAGAAAACAAGTTCTCTTCTAATGACCTTTCTTTCAAGCAAAAAGTCGATTTGATACAATCGGGGAAGGTAAAGCCGGTTATTCTGTTTTTTGACGAGATTAACAGAACAGACACCGCCGTTTTCCGTGAACTCATGAACGTCATCCTGACCCGAACCATAAACGGCTACCGTTTCCCATGGTGGGTTTTTATCATTGCTGCAATGAACCCAAGCACACAATCAAGTATGTATGCGACCAATGAAATGGACCCTGCACAATTAGACCGCTTTATCAAAATAAAAGTCCATGAAAGTGTTGAAGAATGGGCATCTTTTGCCATTGAAAACCATTTTGAAAAATCGGTTATTGAGTTCATTGCCAACACTCCAGACGCGCTTTCGCCAAACGAAAAGCTATTGGAAGATGACGAGCTACCACTCCCTTCTCCGCGAGGTTGGCACATGATTGACTTAATATTAAAAGGGCGAAATCAATTAGACTGTTTTTTCACAAGCGCAGAATGCAAGTTAAAAGATGGGGATATTCGCTCGATTATTTCTGCCAAGGTCGGCGGAGAAGCAAGTACCATGTACTATTCTCATCTTAGCAATCCAACCAAGCTTGTTTTGGCAGACGAAATCTTCAACAATAAATCGGATACGATTGACCAAAAACTACGTCTTCGTCTCCAACAACAGTCAACCGCTAAGAACGCCGTTACATCCAAGAGTATTATAGCCTTTTTAAATAGCCATGCCAGTGAACTCAAAAATGATCTTGCGCTACTTAAACAGGTACAACAAAAGCTTGCCTTTTATATTGGGTTACTCGACCATTCCAGTAGGTTGATGTTTTTGCAATCATTAGTCAACGAAGAATTACCAAACGGTGATTCGCTATATGACTATTTTTACGAAGTTCTAAGTGACGAGTTTTTAGAACAGCTTCAGCAAAACAATATGAACGATGCATTGGTTCGCGGAGAATTATAATGAAAAATGATATCGTTTATTATCACAAACAGCTGCAAAAG